>CALZJD010000024.1 GCA_945787795.1 Thermodesulfovibrionia bacterium
ATTCAAGGACACCGCCCAGGATCATTTACCGGTCTGGGAAAAAGTCCTTGAAGCAGAAAACTATCAGAAGATCCTTGAAGTGGCCAAAATGGAACCATCTCATTTTGAGCTGCCTATTGAATTATGGGTCAGGTCATTATTTGATTTTGCCGTGGCTTACAGAAACCTGGTTGATGGATTGAGTTCAGACCAGATAATAGAGGCGCTGGTACCGATTTACTATGCAAAGATAGCCTCGTTTGTCAGCAAAACAATAAACCTTGATTCTAATCAGGCTGAGGAAGTGATCAATGAACAGTGTGCAGTTTTTGAGAAATTAAAACCTTATTTACTGGATCGCTGGACAAAAAAATGATTACACTATGCATGGATAACAGGACCTTCAGATTGGTACATCATGGTAATCCAGGGAGGTTGGCAAAGTGAAAAAGAAAATTTTAGTTGTTGATGATGAAAAAAATATAAGATTACTGCTACAGGAAGAGTTGACTGATGAAGGGTATGATGTACTATTGGCTGAAAGCGGGGCTAAGGCTCTGGATATAATCAAAAGTGATAAACCCGATCTTGTCACGCTTGACATAAAAATGCCCGGTGAAGACGGCCTGAGTATTTTAAGGAAGATCAGGGAAATAGAATATGACCTGCCCGTGATCATCTGTTCAGCTTATGAGTTAAAGAACAAAATAAAGGAAATTATTAGCTGTTTAGAGAGCACACGATCTGATTGCTAAACATACATAATGCTGGCTAAACCTATGCAGTCCTTCCTGAGTTGCCTGCCGGATTCCCCTTCATCGTCACTCATATAAACATTTTCATAAAAAAATCCGATAACATAATATCTATGCTTTAAGTAGCATTATTTAAAAAGTAACTAATGATAAAGAGAATAAATACAAAACAGCTTAAACCGGGCATGTTTATTGACGACATGAACTGCGGCTGGCTGCGCCATCCTTTCCTTACCAATAAAATAACAATATCTGATGAGGAAATGATCGAGCGAATCGTTAAGCATGGCATTCGAGAAGTTTACATAGACACAGAGAAGGGATTAACAGTAACGGACGCCCCGACCATGGAAGAAGTAAACAGGGACATCCAGGCAGAGATGGACAGGGTCGCAGAGTCAAAACCTGATCCTGCGCCGCAGGTCCCGATAAAAGATGAACTTAAAAAGGCAAGGGAAATCAAGAAAGAAGCAAAAAAGACCATTCATAATATCATGGATGATGTGAGGTTCGGCAAACAGATCGAAACAGTCAAGGTTGAAAGTGTTGTCAGCAATATGGTCAACTCAATTTTCAGGAACCAGGACGCCCTTTTGAGTATGGGAAGATTAAAAAAGATTGATGAATACACCTATATGCATTCAATGACAGTAGGTGTATTAATGATCGCATTCGGAAAACACCTTGGTTTTGACAAAGATACTTTGCAGAAAATAGGAATCGGGGCAATGTTGCATGACATAGGCAAAATGAATGTACCTGAGGAACTGCTCACGAGTGACAGAAAACTGCTTGACCATGAATACGAAATAATGAAACAGCATGTGGTGCACAGCCGCACATTACTTGAAAATACAGAGGGCATATCGGAAACATCCATAAAGATAGCTGCGCAGCATCATGAACGGATTGATGGTTCAGGATATCCCGATGGCCTTAAAGGAGAAGACATATCCAGTCTGGGCAAGGCTGCAGCAATTGCCGATGTGTATGATGCAATGACATCCAAACGCAAATACCAGCCCAGGTATGAGCCTACAGAGGTATTGAGAAAGCTCTTTGAATGGAGTGAACACTTCTATGACAAACAGATGGTCCAGCAGTTTATCCGCTGTGTAGGCATATATCCCGTAGGAACTCTTGTAAGACTGGAAAGCGGACCTTCAGTAATTGATCTTTCAAAAGACACCGGACACAGAATAATCTCGCATGAACCAAGCGAACAATGGGGCATAGAACCTGAACTGCATTTATTTTAGACTGGCAGCCTCCTTTCCCTTGCTTTTCCTAATTACTTTCGTATACGTTCTATCCAGCATCACGTCCGAAGCTTGTCAATAAGTAAAATAATTTGATATTATATTAAGTTAAGTAATACGTATGGGAGCAGTCTGCTCCCGGGTATTTCCTTTCCGGAGGTCAATTATATGCCTGTTTATGAGTATGAATGCACAAAATGCAATAAGCAATTTGAGATAATGCAGAAAATTTCTGATGATCCCCTCACCCGCTGCAGGGAATGCGGCGGAAATCTAAAGAAATTGATCACAAATACCTCTTTTGTTCTTAAAGGGTCAGGCTGGTATGTCACGGATTATCCCTCTGCCGAGAGAAAAAAGGCGATTGAGGCCAAAAAATCCAAAACTGAAACTAAAGATAAAGGCAAAGCTGCAGATAAGAAAAAAGATTCGGGTAAGAAAGCGGTCAACCAGTAGTGTCATCTCCCCAAAAAGTTTCCCCTGCTCTAAAGCCCTTTGTACACGTACCGTATGATGCGGTGGATACATACCTTTCATTTATCAGGGAGGCAAAGTTAAACCTCGAGATTTATTTCGGCTCCAGAAGTTTTGATAACCTTACCAGTGATGATATTGTCAATCTCAGGAAAAAGCTGGATTACGGTCCCGGACTGACCATACATGCCCCGTTTATGGACTTATCTCCCGGAGCAGTCGATCTGAATGTCAGGGAAGTGACTGTCAAAAGGTTTCTTGATGTGCTGCATGTAGCAGAAATCCTTAAACCGGAAGTGATCGTGTTCCATTCCGGTTACGATAAATGGAAATACAACAACAGGGTGAATATATGGCTTGAAAACAGTCTTCAGACCTGGAAGCCCATCAATAAGAGGGCCTCTGATATTGGTGTCAAGATCGCGATTGAAAATATATTTGAAGATGAGCCGGGCAACCTTACCATGCTTGCTGAGGCAATGGATTCTGACAATTTTGGTATCTGTTTTGACACAGGCCATTTTAACCTCTTTTCTAGACTGCCATTGCAGAAATGGCTCGGCATGATTAAGCCCTACATCAAAGAGCTTCACCTTCATGATAACTTAAGAGATGGGGATGATCATCTTGCAATCGGTGACGGGAGTTTTGACTTCAAACTGCTCTTTGAAGAACTTAAGGGAATAAACTGCGCTTATACCGTAGAAGCCCATTCTGTTGAAGATGTCAAAAAAAGCCTTGCCAGAATTAGCGATTTTCGCAGTTGATAAAAATGTCTTATAAATTCCCTTTTTCATTTCTGAACGAAAACCCTCTCAACTCCGGTGCGCCCTCCCCTTTATACTGTATCAACACCCTGTGGGACTCTCCCATTCCCTGAGGCATGATAAGACCCTTGATTTTTGAGATTTCGCTCATATAATCTGATGACTCAGTATAAAGTTCTACAATCAGCTCATCTATACCTGATGCTGTGAGATAAATCCCCTGGGAGCTATACCCTAACGTCTCCAGTCCTTCATTTTCTCCCCATTTTTTTAAAGATGAAAAATTCACATGTGCGGTTATGTCCTGTTCGCCTATATGCTGGAACGGATTTTCATTCACATGGTGTCTGTGATAGCAAAGCAGCGTTCCCCTGTTTCTCTCCTCACTGTAATACTCTTTTGCTGAATACCCATAATCTATGGTAAGCACAAAGCCCTGAGACAGCATTTCACTTATCCGGCGGATCCATGATTTTACGCGCAGATTTATTTCTGTTCTGTATCCCTCCCAGGCAGGGATGGAAAATTGCTCGACATATCTACTGATCTCACGTGATCCTGCCTCAGCCTTCTCTTCAATAAACCCCTTCTCCCCAATATTAACAAAGACCTCCTGCAGCCCCTCCTCCATCTGTATTACATGAACCGGAAAGGCATCAAGCAGTTCATTGGACAATACACATCCTTTAAGCTCTCTGAGATTATCAGGGGAACTCATCCACTCAATATGTGATGCATACTCCTTTAAAAGTTCCTTTTGTCTGTTTTCAAAATGTCCATACGGTTCAACAATTACGTACTTCAGGCACGTAACAAATTCTCTTTCATCCCTGTGACCGTCAGATTGATTAATCGTCTTAAACAGGTAATCCAGGATGTCCTTGCAGAGATACCCGGCCCCGGCCCCCATTTCAACTGCATGGAAGAGAGGGGGTCGTCCCATTATCTCCCACATCTCAATAAGTTGTCTGCATATCACTGCCCCGAATATGGGATGCAGATGAGGACTGGTATAAAAGTCGCCTTCCCTTCCTATGACAGCATCAGGACGGGCATAATACCCGAGTTCAGGGTAATAAAGGGCCATATTCATAAATTCCTCAAATGTTATTGGCCCTTCATTGATGATTCTTTCAGTGATTATTTTTTTCAGCATGTTAACAAGTATAACCGAGTCAGCATGTTCAATTCTTATAATGAATAATTTAGCAAGTTGCCCCTGTTTTTGTCAGATACCAGCTGATCCTGTTATAATTTTCAAATGTTTCTCTTTCATGTCTTTAAACGAACAATGACACTGTATACAACACTGATTAAACTGATTATATTAATTATCATTCTTATATTACCGGTAACTCGTAGTGCCTTTTCCCAGCAGGATGCTTCTATCTCAGACAACTCAGTTCAGGAAACCCGTAAGAGATGGGTTGTAGTACCTCTTGCCGCATACGGTTCTGAAACCGGAGCGATTCTCGGTACATCGTTATTTTATTTCCCTTCTCCATCAGTCGATGAAATCAGGAACTCTTCATTGGATGTAATTCTCTTCGGGACAACAAAAGGACAGTTCTTTATAACTCTTAGGCCGGATTTGTACCTTGAGATGGGACGCTACCGGTTCACCCCCGAACTGTTCGGGTCATACTGGAAATCCGATTACTATGGAATTGGAAATGACCTTCCCGATGACCCCGAAGACTATCTTTCATCAAACATTGGATTCAGGTTGACCCTCGACCGCCTGTTTCAGAATGGATTCACCCTTGGTCCTATACTTAACTTTCGATGGAGTAAAATAGAACCGGAACCGGAAGGGAAAATGGAATCAGACGCACCCGAAGGCATAGATCAGGATTTTTACGCTGGTGCAGGCCTGGCAGCTGGATATGACACCAGGGACAACACCAATGCCCCTCACATGGGAGACCTGATCAGGTATGAATATTTGCATTATGTAACGGAGTTGGGAAGTGATCTGGATTATTCTGTACATCAATTTGATCTGCGACATTATTTCCCCACTTCAGAAAGAACAACTCTCGCTGTTGCCGGGCAGGTCCGTATAAGCAGGGGACGGGTTCCCTTTCGTTTTCTCTCAAAACCGAATGGAATAAAAATACTGAGAGGAGCAGAAAGCAGACGCTCAATAGACAGGGACCTTTTAGCCCTGCAGTCGGAATTCAGATTCCCTTTAAAAAATAAATTCTCGGGAACGGTATTTGCCGAAGTAGCACAGGTAGCACGTGATATCACAGACATTACCATAGATAGCTTCAATTCGAGCGTTGGTGTGGGACTTCGTTATTCATTACATGCGGAACAGAGACTAAATTTCAGAGTTGATCTGTCCTGGGTAGATGATAAAGCAGGAGTTGTTGCAAATGTAAGAGAAGCATTTTGATTACCTCACATAATTCATGTTACCTGTTGTTAGCTATTTTTATTCTTTGAAATTCTGTTATGCAGGACGATGGTTAAGCCGGCAACAACTCCTCCCCAGACAGTCCCCACTGCCACATCAAAAGGATAATGCACCCCAACGTATACTCTTGAAACAGCCACCAGTAATGCCAGAAGAAAAGCAGGAATTACCGCTGGTCTTATCACATGCCCCATAATTGAGGCAGCGGTAAATGACGTGGCTGCATGACCTGAAGGCATGGAAAAACTGCCGGGACAAACAACCAGCAACCTGATATTTTCAAGGGAAGTACACGGTCTGGGCCATGCAAATAAAAGTTTTAAGATGCTGACACTGAAACTTGATATAATTATACCCGCTATTCCCAGGGCCAGAACCAAAAGGGCCTTTTTCCTGTCCTTAATGATAAATGGAATCAGGATAGCAAAAAATATATAAAATCTGTGATCGGTAATAAAGACCATAAGGCTGTCCAGAACCGCATTATGAGGCCCCTGGTTAATCATATGAAATAAAGCTATATCCATAGCAGAACTCATCTTCTGTCCAGGCCTGTTACACGGCACGACCTTTGATCACGGCAATAAAGATATACATCCACCCCTCTTCCAACACGAACACCATTGTCTTCAATGTCAATACGAACAGTCATAAAAGGATTTTTTATGTTTGCTGAAACGGGAACAATACTTACAGCACGGTCTTTACTTTCTCTGTGCTCATTAATAATTTTTTTCTTACCTGCCCTGTCCTCCTGCCAGACAGTGTAAAAATATTTTCTCCCATTCATTCCGGCAAGACCGGAGTCTATTGCAAGATCATTAAAGACAAGTTTATCTCCCATAACCTGAAAATCATCAATCGGAGTGACGCGTCCAAACCACTCCTGTCCGATCTTATCACGTCTCTCAATTAGTGTCTTTAAAACATGTTCAGCAGCCCCCTGCTCAGGATACCGGGCTTCACTGACAATAGCCCCGAGCATCTCGTCGGTAAAAGACAAGATTATTTTTGTTGCCCAGAACGCATCCCTGTCATCCATAAGTTCAAACGCCCTTATAGGATAGGCGTTCCTCCATTTCACCGGATTAAAATTTTCTGACTCGAAAATACCTACAGAACTGTATCCACTGTGATTGTTGCTGACCCAGTCAGGTTCATTAATGCCGAGGGAAATTAAATTTTTTCCTATCGCCCCATAGTCTATTAAGTATTCATACCCTATTGCCGGGTTTTTTGGAAGTCCGCCTGCTGAACCAAGAGAAGTGCCAAAGTCTATCATGTAATGCCTGACATACCCTTCACCTTCCCTGCCCTGATACATATCAAGGGTATTATGCACATGCACATCAGTATTGTTCAGCCATGCTGAGAACAGCCTGTAGCCTCTCAATTCCCTGCGATGTTCATGACGTATTCTATCGTTTGGATCATCCTTTCGTATGCCTTCAAAGAAAAATCCTCCCAGCGGTTTACCGGGCAGACCTTTACTTGCAATAACCCTTACTTTACCTTCCCTGTCTGTGTTTGTTCTCTTTATTACATTGTCAAAATCATCTTTGGCCATACGTTTTTTCACCCCGTACTTACCCTTTGTTGTTGCTTTTTCGCCAATGCTGAAAATGGACAGGGGAACATTTATGACATGGTTTTCAGGTACGTTATAACCTGCAGCATGAAGTATGAGGGTGGAGATAATTTCAGCTCCGCTTGTGAGTCCCTTATAACCCGGAGAATTAAATTTTATAAAATAAATATCGTCACGTCGGTCTTTTATTACAAACCCAGGAGCAATCCCGGAAATCTTCCCCTTAATGACCTTCCAATGTCCTGATATATCAGGACCGCTGTTCTCCCGTGGGCCCCTTTTTATATCCTCTATAGTAATGTGCCTGCTGCCAATCCGGTTTGTGAACCAACTCGAATCTGGAACTTCATCCCAGGCATTTACATTCTCAGCTGCTTTTGGTTCTTTTAAGTTCAGAGCTTCAGCAAAGGCTGATCCCCACCCGGGAATATACACTGACCTGTACATCTGTCTTGCGAACAGATTATAGGTCCTGTCCCATATCCTTCCTGTTTCATATTCTGAAGGTATTGGTACCGGTCTGTTATCAAGGTCCTTTTGAAACCTCGTATCAAAAACATGATCCATCTGTTGTGTTGATGCACAGCCAGGTATAAGTACCAATGAAATAAACAGAGCTGTTTTAAAAATAATTCCTGTCTTCCTATGTCCTAGAGACCTCATATCAGAAACTCCTGCTCATTGATGACACAAATTTCAGGTTTTCTCCTCCATAAGCTATCTGCGTTCGAATATATGTATTTATAACTATAGAACATGCCAGTCCTGTTCCAACAGAGTACTGAACATTACCAGTTGTCAGATCATCAAGTTTACCAAAGGTCTTTGCAGTATCCAGAAAAACATTTCCCATTACTGCCACATTCGGGATAAAGCCCCTCCAAACCGGATAGCTGTACTCCATATTAAAAAGAACAAACCCCGAGTCCCTGAACCTTCCATCTCTAAAACCGCGCAAAGGTGATTTTTTTCCCAGTGCAGAAAGGTGATTAAATGGCACCTCTTTGCCAAATCCGTCAGTATACTCTGCCTGGAATCCGACATTGAGCAAACGGTTATGTTTATACATATCAAATACCCTGGCATAACTAACATGAGTACGATTAAATGCATACGTCGAATTCCCAATGCTGTCTCCCCGCAGGAAGCTGAGTTCCATCATATGTCCCTGGTATGGATTAGAAACAGGAAGACGGTTATCATACCTGAGAGTCAGGCCGTAATATACGAAATCAATTGACTCACCAAACCCGTTAATGTCATCTGTATTAAAAAAAGATTCTATGGATAATCTGTCTCCCCGTTTTTCAGTAGTATAAGTTTTGGACGAGACATAGCCAACCGTAATATATGGGAGCAGAATCCGGAATGACTTCATTTTTCTACCGATATCCAGAGTAACCTCACCACTCTCCTCAGCATATATTGATTCATTGCTTACATCTGAGTCATTGCCTATTCCGTAAAAATAGTTACCGCCATTCCTGTCGTAGCGAAAATGTAATGTATAGAAATATGGATTGGCTTTATCAGCAGGACGTTTGTAATTTATGGATCCCGAGAAATCTTCATGGGTAGAAATTTCAGCCTTTATCTTCAGCTTTCTTTCTCTATCAAGGAATTTGGAGTCATAATACGTCGCTCCGAGAGTAAGCCCCTCTGTATCACTGAACTTTAATGTACCGCCGCTGCTCGTGGGATAATAAAAAACAGTGTGGTCATCATTGGAGAAAAAATCATATCCCCTGTGAGGAAGATCAACCTTCTCACTGAACTCAACAAATGTCTGCAATGGTAAAAAAGCCAGCCTGAGCAACAACTCGGGAATGCGAAATGGTGCAGCCAGAACATTAGCCGGAGTCAAAGGCCCGGGCGGAAACTCCCGTTCTGTCCTCCATTGAATTTCCTGTTTCTCTATTTTAGATTCTGGAGCGGAATCGTTATTTTCAGCCGAGAGAAAATCCGGTCCCGATATAAAGAATAGAGAGAGTAAGATCAGGATAACAATGTATTTATCTGAGACGGGCCTCATCCACGACTTTCCCATTAATGTCTATTGTCTTAAGAAAAACAGATTCACCTCTTATAGTTACCTTAATAAAGTGGAGGGCAATCAGTGCCTTTTCAGTAAAGGAACTTATATCCACCGGCCTCAATGGAGATCCTCCTCCACCGGTCACGATATAGACAATACCATTGATCGGCTTCGTGCGTTCATAATTATGTTCATGACCGGACATTACAGCCACAACACTGTACTTCTCCAGCAATGGTACAACCGTCTCTTTAAGCATCGTATCATCTCCGTGACTGCCCGAGCTGAAAGGGGGATGATGAACAGCAACAAAGAGATGGTCCATACCGCTGCTCTCATACCGCTCCAGCTCTTTTTCCAGAAACCTGTATTGCCTGTCTCCCTTCTCAATCGGGACCGTGCTGTCAATTACCAGTACCATGATATTTGCATAATCAAATGAGTAGAACCTCTCTTCCCTGAAAAAAAGACGGGTATATATGCCGATATCAGAGATATCATGGTTCCCTGCCACCGCAACGTTCGGCATTTTTGAAAGCAGAGGTCTTTCGATCTCAAAGAATTCATTCCACTGGTCCGGGTCAGTTGCATCATGTACGAAATCTCCTGTGTGAATGTAAAAGGCGGCCGCATGTTTTGTCATTTCATTCATAAGCTTTTTATGGGCCAGAGAGTTTCCGGCCCGGGTATCTCCTATGACCAGGAATGAAAATTCATCGCCCGGAGGAGTACCGGGATTGACAGGAAATGACCTGCTTTTCTTCCCGTCTATTTCTACAGCACAGGTATAGGACTTGGAAATATCAAGTTCCTCAGGAACCGCATGATAAATAGAGTCCCAGTGTTCTTTAAAGGGCACGGACCGGCTCGTTTCAGGATGCCCCTCTTCCCAGTAAACAAGGCTGGCAGAGGAACCCTCAGGCAGTTCAGCGCCAATTATTATTTTTTCCGGCGCAAAATAGCACTGGTATGGACTCTTTTCAAGCTCTATTCTTCCCTCGTCGTCTAATGTTAGATCATTCGTTTTATTAAAGATCCGGCCGGTACATGCCACAAATAAAAGGCAAAACAGCAGGGTCAGAATTTTAATTGACCTGGGCATTATTCAATTCCTCTTTTTGCGCTTCCGGATCTATCGCACACTGGCTGCGCGCTTTAAAGGCGCGCCCTGCCATGGCCACCGCGAGCAGCCATATTACAATTAATATAATACTCGTACCCATAAGTAACCGGTGTGTGAAGCCGTTATGAACAAGCCACAGTGAATAGGAAAGAACCATGGCCGCACCCAGCGCCTTTCCCGCTCGAAATACAAACATATCAATAAATGCCTTGCCTTTGTATTTAGATATCCTGTCAAGAGGCACATACAGTATTTCCTTGGATGCCTGGTTGATTGAATATGCAAAGGCCGCTTCTGCACCTATCATAATTGCCGAGACAGCAAGTATGGGCTGGACATAAAAACCGATCGATCCCAGTAAAAGAGCTATCGGCAGAAACAATAACCCGACCATAATACCGCACTTGCGGTGAATAAAAGGGGTGAGCAGTGCCATGACAAAAAAAGCGGCAACATTGGCAAAGAAAAAAACCTGCCCCTGAAACTGCGCCATCTGGGCTACCCCTTCAAAAGCGGCTGAAGATGAAGCATTAAACTGATAATCAACAATTGTGGAAACTATCTCATATATCCCTACAATAGCGACTACATATATAAGATACTTTCCCTTCATCACAAGACTGATCCCCTCTGTGAGAACTGTGCCGATCTTTTTTTCACCATGGGGGCATACTGGACCTGCGTTTATCTTTGACTGAACAGGATCTGCCTTTCTCTTTTTTTCCAGCAGGTATGTAACCGCTATAATGGAAACAAGGAAAATTGATGCTACCAGTATAATATCAGGACCGAGCGTTACACTGGCCTTCCCGGAAATGGCCGAACCGGTAATCCCTCCGAGGATACCTCCAGAGCCGATGATCCCATAAAGCTTCTTGGCCTCATCTGATTCAAACGTGTCATTCATGTATGTCCAGAATATGGCGACCATTACGGTAATGTATCCGTCGATAAAAAAGAAAAAGGCAATCTTGGACCATGATGAAGGCTCCCATTTAAAGATAATCCAGAACAGTACTGTCAGGACCGTGAAAATGGAAGTGAAGAAATACACTATTCCTGCCCTTGAGAGGTAACAGCTTGCCATGGAGTAAACTGCAAGTAAAATGGGAACGACAAGGAGAAAGCCCTGTTTAAACAAGGGGTAATATTCCGGGCCAAAGGCCTTTACCACACTTGATGATTTCAAAGGTTTAAGAGACCAGAAGCATGAAATGATAAGGAAGAAAAAAAGAAAAAGCAGGACGATTCTGCCAATGTCTCTTTTTTCCTGCTTTAATGTCAATGTTCTTTCTGAGCTATCGCTATCAGACACTCATTATCCTTTCAAAGTGAGTTATGAAATTTCTTAATTGTAAAGACACATCGCTTTCAGCACAGATTATATTTGAGTATAACAGATATGAGGGCATGGATAATTGGGTGGCAATAATCAACCCCGTCATCAAAAAATACAATAAATCCTTTACCATAAGGCATTTCAAAATCACTTTGTAAAGTAACAATATTTTTAAATTGACAACCATACCATTGTGTGATAAAGAGATAAATAAACAGCAAAACGTTCAATATGAAAACGATGAAACAAAAATAGATACAGGAGAAATTCAAACATGTATGATGACAGCCAGCACTGTATTTCCATGAAAATGCATACCAGTGTCCAATCAGGCACTTTTTTGCTCTTGACATTCAGGTCGCTTTATTTTATAACTATTTTTAGGTTATAATATTAAATTAGAGGGATTCTTGGATATTTACTGATGGCATGTTCAAATCGCCATAAAAAAACAATATATAAGGTCAGGAACAAAGGAAAGGTCATATGCTTGAGCTGGTAAATTCTCATAATGATTCAGATAATGAACCGGAGATCATTCTGGGTGAAGATGATTACGGATATGCAGGGCTGATTATACAGAACCTGAGACGCGCCGGAATAAAGAATACTATATTGCATTTCAAAGACGGAGAAAAAGCCCTGGATTTTCTCTTCAGAAGGGGCAAGCTCCCTCATAGACAGGATGGTAAATCATATATAGCAATCCTTGATGTTCGCATGCCCGGTGTTGACGGGATAGAGGTCCTTCGCAAGATCAAAGGGGAGAACGCTTTAAAAAACATTCCCACATTTATGATGTCGTCAACAGATGACCCGGGTGTGATCGATATATGTCATGGCATGGGTTGTACACAGTATATAGTAAAGCCAAAAAATTATGACCAGTTAAAAGAAACCATATTCCAGCTTGGATATCATCTTCTTGAAGAAGTAATCCCGGCTGAGAAGAAAAAGCTCCGCCGCAAGCCCTATGAAAATATGAATGACGCAGTTTAACACTATTACCTCCCGGTCCAAATACCTCTTGCCTTAATTAAACAACATACGTTTATCATTATACGTAACCCGTAGTCGATTTACCCCCATAACCAATAACCTATGACCCATGACCTATAACCTATCCCCCATAACCAGTCTCCTTCATGAAATTAATAATTACTCTTTTATGTTATTTTATTAATGATATTAATGTTCGCAAATTCAAAGGGGTTCACATCGAATGAAACAGATAAAAATATGCCCTGACTGTGCAACTGAATATTTTGCTCACATCGAGCAATGCGCAGACTGCAGTACCGAACTTCTCACTCCCGAAAACAACCTGAAGGTCCAGAATGAACGACAGCAGTGCAAGGATAAAGCTCTGGAGAACCCTGTTGTCGTGAGAGAGGGGGACCTCAAATGGATGGACGAGCTCTTTAACGTGCTTATTGATGCACGGATTCCCTGTATGGTTACGTCTGATGCGGGATGCAACAAAAGCTGTTGCGGAAGCACGTATCAACTTTTAGTGTCAGCAGAGGATGGTGAAAGAGCAAAGGATCGTATTGAAGAGTATTACGCAGAGATCGACCCTGAGCTGAGGGCATCAAATGAAATGTTGAGCCAGGGAAAGTGTCCTGCATGCGGACACTCTGTCGGCGCTGATGCAGCAGAATGCCCTGATTGCGGACTCACTCTGATAATCATTGGATAATCATAACTGATTTTTTTACCAGGGAGAACTAATGCTGAAGACAAATGAGAGCAAGGTAATAGAATTTCTGCTGCAATGCCGGCCCGGGCCGCCCAAGACAAGTGGTAACTGGGGAGTTGACCATGACGGTGCACCCTTCATTCTTCCGGCCATAGGAGGGATAACCCTGAATGTCAAGGTGGGTGATCCTGCATTTGGATGGGCCGGTGACCATATAGAGCCGGGGGTGAGCTGTATCGTCAATTCATCAAAGCCATTTGATCAGCCCAATCTCTCGCTTCAGATGTTTTCATGCGTCGGGAATAAGGCAAAGGTGATATCCGGACAGGCAAAAGGATCTGTTGGTCATGTCATTGGTCATCATGGTGGGTCCGAACATCTTGTTGTGGAATTTCCGAGAAAGATAAAAGAAAAACTCTCATACGATGACAAAATTATTATTTATGCAAAAGGCCAGGGACTTACGCTGAATGACTACCCTGAGATCATGCTCTACAATCTTGATCCCTCTCTTCTGAAGAAAATGGGAATAAAAAAATCGGGCAGAAAGATCCTGGAAGTGCCTGTCACTACCATTGTACCTGCATCATGTATGGGCTCCGGGGTTGGCGCCAGTCATGTAGCAAAAGGTGACTATGACATCATGACCAGCGATCCCGGTACGGTAAAAAAATATAATCTGGACAAAATAAGGTTTGGTGACTTTGTTGCATTGATGGACCATGACAACAGATACGGCAGGGCCTATCGAAAAGGGGCCGTCACGATCGGTATTGTCGTACACAGTGACTGTTTAAAAGCCGGGCATGGTCCTGGCGTGACAACAATCATGACCTGCAGGAGCTCCCTGATCAAACCTGTTATAAACAGGAAAGCCAAT
>CALZJD010000025.1 GCA_945787795.1 Thermodesulfovibrionia bacterium
TCTCTCCGGGAAAATCACAGCTCGCGTCTCCATTGATTCCATACCCGTCTCCATCGCTGTCAAAACATGAGAACTGACAGCCCGGGTCAACACTGTCTGCCTTGTTGTCACAGTCATTGTCTATCCCGTCCAGACAGACGGGTGAGCCCATCGGGGCCTCTAATATGTTCGGGGCACGGTTTGGGTTGTTATCATCACAGTCACCCGCGCACCAGGCTACGCCGTCATTGTCCTTGTCTTCATCTGTGGTGAAGTCCTTTTTCCCGTCACAGTTGTTGTCCTTGCCGTCGCATATCTTCTGTGCCCCGGGATGAACAGTTGCATCGGTGTCATCACAGTCCACTCCGGTTCCGGGACAGCTCGCATCTCCGTTTACTCCCCATCCGTCTCCGTCTGCATCTGTACACGTCTGGGATAATGCAGGATTAATAATTGACAGGGAAAGTAATAAAAAAGAGAACCATAATAAAATAAATGATAACCTTTTAAAATTCATGATGTTTCCCCATTTTTTTATAAGTTATTTAGCGAGTTACTAATATATATAAAACTTGACGCAAGTAATGTGCCATGATTTAAAATGATAAATAATAAGTAGTTACAGCTATATAATATCCGAGAAATGCCATTATGGCATATTTCCTTTGCCATTGTGGCTATATTGTCTTACCTGAAATATCATTAATTAATAAGCTTATATTGATAACGTATATAAGTATGGATAATAATTTTTTGAATTGTTTAAAGCAAAAAACGTGACTGACAATAGGGACTATTTAGTGTCTGTGTATAAACTGTTGTTTTTATTTTTGTCATGCCCGAAGTCTGTAGTCGGGCATCCAGAACTTATTAAAAACACTGGATTCCCGCTCAACAGACTACGGGAATGACTGCTTAAAGTTTGAATTTATACACAGACACTATTTAATGATGATAGGACATTGCAGAAAAAAGTTAACTATAATCAGATCAACATTAACTTAGACTGTCTTTAAGGATAAAAATATAAACTATCAGTAGCGATGACATACATTACATTCAGCAGTAGTGTCTCTTCTGAATGGAGATCCCCATTTCACCTCTGTCTGTGACTGGTGACACGGAACTGTGTAGCAGGTTTTGGTTTGCCCGTCAAATGATGCACCTCCAAGGTCATAGAAAACATCTCCCTTGGTGGACGTTGGATATAATATGGGCAGTGGTGAAAATGCCACATCTTTTGTTCCGTTCACATGTTTTGCCGTATTGAAAATTGAAATATCATCCAGCACGAAAAAGCCGGAGGCGTCTTCTATCCAGAGGAAATTTTCCTGAACAGTTTCATCATGACATGCATTGCACTGAAGCGGTCCAAAACCCTTGTTCCAGACATGAAGATTAAGTCTTCCCAGATCATCGATCCAGGCATGACTGTCTCCTGCTCCCCCTGAAACGGCAGGGAATTCCGTGGTAACAGGATATCCATGACATCCATTACAGCCCAGAGTGTCTCCACCCCACGTCGGGCTCTGAAACTGCCTTGTTTTAATTACAAGGTTTTCCCATGGGGGGGTATAGGTCAACGGATATGAAGCATTATCAGGCAGTGGAACTGCACCGGAAGTTGAAACATTCGTGCTGCTGTGACAATACACATTATTGCAGGTCCCCTGCGTATATTTGAAGCCCCTGTCATCGGTGAATACGTCAGATCCGGGAACATACGTTGCAGATGGTCCGTTCAGGGACTTCAGTGAACCGGCAGGTGCTGCGGGATTATATAACTCGATTTGCGCATCACCGCCACCCGCGTTTAACTCACCATTCATATGGTTTTCATTATCCATGGGATGACAATTGCCACAGTTCATTACATAAACCGGACTAAATAAAGCTATATCCTGAGTAATTCCCGTACCTCCATAAATTGCATCTTCATCTGAGCCTCCATAGTGTTTGATATGAGTACCGGTTGGTGGGGGCCCTTCATGACAGGCATTACAACTTGGTTTAAATCCTTGATTGTGAACGTGACATTCGGTGCAGTCTTCACCGTCATAGTGGCCTATATAATTATTGTTGGCATCAAAGTCACCTGGAGCGAGACCGTTTCTTCTGTGATGATTTGTCTGCGTATGGCACATTTCACATATGTTTCTCGTATTCGGAGGTCCGTCTGCAAATGATCCTGGACCGGAAGGAGCAGTGAATTCTATAAATTCTTCTATATTTAAGCCGGTGACAGGATTGTCGAGACAAATATATTCCTTGATTAATTTTCCATAGGTAGACCCATTAACTGCATTTTGCTCCTGCAGGTGCGGATTGTGGCATGTTACGCAACGGGTGTCCCAATTGCCATAGTTTGTGCCTACCTCCGTAGAGGAATGCAGTTTAACATTCTGAGCTGATCCAAAACCGTACGGCCAGGGCATGGGATACTGCTGTTTAAAAGTACCGTTTTCAGAATGGCAACGTTCACATTTTTGTCTTATCTCGTTACTCAAGGTGGATCCATGACATTTACCACATAACAGTATGTTATTGTCAGGATGAACAGTGTCATCCGAGGGATCAAGCAGGTCAATTCCAGGATCCATCAGACTTTGTATATGAGGACCGTCCTTGGGGGTACGTTTGGTAGTACAGCTGGGAGGTGCACAGGATGGGTCTTCTATATCCGTATGGCCGTCACAGTCATTGTCAATATTATCACTGCATGAGAAGTCACCATAAGGGCCTTCCTGTAAGTTAGGGTTACTGTTCGCATTTGAATCATTACAGTCTCCGTCACACCACGGTACCCCGTCATTATCCTTGTCTTCATCGGTTACGAAATCTTTTTTGCCGTCACAATTGTTGTCTTTTGCATCACAAATTTTCTGGGCTCCGGGAAATACAGATGGATCAGAATCATCACAGTCACCCGTTGTCTCACTAAAGCCGTCGTTGTCGTCATCAACATCGGGTAACCCGCAGTCAAGGATGTCATTATTGTCTGCATACCCGTCACAATCATTATCTATGGAGTCACTGCATGTAGCGTCAAGGTAAGGTCCTTCAGTACCCGGAACACCAAGTGCACAGGTGTCTACTTCTGTTCCATTCTGGCACTCGATCTGTCCGGTGGCAGCACAGGCCCCGACACCGCAACTGGTAGGCAGTATCACATATTCATTATCAACTGTTCCTGAACAGTTTTCATCGATGTTGTTGCATGTTATATCAGGAATGCCGGGATTAATATCTGGATCATTGTCTTTGCAGTCAATTTCAGGACCTCTCGGACAATCAACATGACCATTTGAACCGTACCCGTCACCATCATTATCAAAACATGGAGTTAAACAGCTGAAATCATTGTTATCGGTAAATCCATCACAGTCATTATCAATGGAATCGCTGCACATAGGCACTCCTAAAGGGCCCTCAGGCTGAGGCTGTCCCGGAAAACAGGTATCTGTTGTAATTCCGTTCTGGCACTCTATTTGACCTGTAGCTGCGCAGGCCCCTATACCGCAACTGGTGGGCACAGGTACATATTCATCATCAGGTGTGCCGGAACAGCTATCGTCAATATTATTGCAATTTGCATCATCTGCTCCAGGGTTAATATTCCGGTTAAAGTCATCACAGTCAAAGACAGGTCCATTAGGACAGCCGGGATCAGCATTTGAACCATAACCATCACCGTCGTTATCAAGGCAGGGACTATTGCATAAAGGATCATTCAGGTCTACTCTTGTATCACAATCATTATCAAAGCCATCACTGCATGAGGGATCTCCTGAAGGTCCTTCCTGATTTCCCGGGTAGATAACAGGGTTGTTGTCATCACAATCGTTGCTGCACCATGGAACGCCGTCATTATCTTTGTCTTCGTCAGTGGTGAAATCCCTTTTGCCATCACAGTTGTTATCTTTACCGTCACATAGTTTTGGGGCAAAGGGATACATGGTGTTATCATTATCATTACAGTCACCATCAAATACAGTGAATCCGTCTCCGTCGTTATCTGTAACAGAAATACATTCATCATCAGACGAGTCTGTCAGACCATCGCAATCATTGTCCAGGGAGTCGCTGCAAGAAGGATCACCGGGAGGACCTTCCGTCAGTAATGCGCCCGGGACACAGGTATCAACTACAGCACCTCCCTGACAGGTCAAAAGACCTGTGGAAAAACATATACTGACACCACAATTAGTTACTGTTGCTTCGTAATCCTCATCCATTATTCCATCACAATCATCATCTATGCCATTACAGGTTATGTCTGAAGAGGCAGGACTGCCAGGTAAACATGTGTCGTTTTCAATGCCGTCCTGACATATCATCTGACCTGAAGAAGAACATGCACCTGTTCCGCAGAATGTGGAAAATATTTCATACTCATCATCAGGAGTTCCGGAGCAGTTGTTATCAATAGTATCGCAGTTATCATCCAGCATTCCAGGGTTAATATCCGGATTAAAATCATCACAGTCAAATCCTGAGAACTGACAGGAAGGATCGTCATTTTCACCATATCCATCTTCGTCATCATCGAGACATGAGGTAAGACATGAACTGTCTGTCATATCAGCAAAGCCATCACAATCATTATCACTGGAGTCACCGCACGATACGTCGCCCATGGGACCTTCAATTTGAGGAGTCCCGGAAACGCAGGTGTTGACTTCTACTCCGTTCTGGCAGGAGCGCTCACCAATGGCAGCACAGGCCCCGGTCCCACAGCTTGTTTGAGATGAAATATATCCATCGTCAGCTATGCCTGAACAGTTATTGTCAACATTGTCGCAATTGTCGTCAATAATGCCGGGATTTATGGTTTTCCTGCTGTCATCGCAATCAACTTCAAAGCCATTAGGGCAGGTTGGGTGACCATTTACACCATATCCATCGCCATCTTTGTCCAGACATGGGTCCTTACACGTGGAATCCAGATTGTCTGTTTGCCTGTCACAGTCATTATCGATAGCATCACTGCATGAGGGATCACCAAAGGGTCCTTCCGTGATGTTGGGAGAACTGAGTGGGTCCAGGTCATTGCAGTCATTAGCACATACGGGCACGCCATCCCCGTCCTTGTCTTCATCGGTTGAGAAGTCTTTCTTGCCATCACAGTTATTGTCTTTTCCATCACAGATTTTAAGGGCTCCCGGATATGAATTTGTATCAGTATCGTCACAGTCTCCCTGGTTCGGCGAGTATCCATCCCCGTCATTGTCTTCATCAGAATCATAACACCCGCTGTCAATACCGTCTGTCAGTCCATCACAGTCATTATCAACAAGGTCTCCACAGGATACATCTCCTACAGGTCCTTCAGTCTGAGAGGTGCCTTGAATACATGTATCGATCTCTTCACCATTAAGGCACTCAATCTGCCCTGTTGATGCACAAATACCAAGTCCACAGGTTTTAGGTGTTGTTACATATCCATCATCAGGAGTTAAACTGCAGTCTTCATCCAGCCCGTTGCAATTTATATCACTTGCCCCGGGATGTATAGATGCATTGTTGTCATTGCAGTCAATGCCGAAATTCTGACATGAGGGATCGTTATTGGACCCGTATCCATCTCCGTCATTATCAGAGCAGGGAAAACAGCCGCTGTCATCAGAGTCAGTCAGTCCGTCACAGTCATTGTCAATATTATCACCGCATAAGAGGTCGCCAAAAGCGGTCTCTATCTGAGGGGTGCCCGGCAGGCATGTATTAACAAGTATGCCGAGTTGACATTCGATCTGACCAGCAGAAGAACAGGCACCTGTTCCACAGCTTTCAGGAGTTGGGTTGTATTGATCATCAGCAAGGCCTGTGCAGTTTTCGTCGACCCCATTGCATATGGCATCAGGCATGCCCGGATTAATATTTGGATTTAAGTCGTTGCAATCTATGCCAGGATCGGGGCAGGAAGAATCTCCAAATTTACCGTATCCATCATTGTCTTCATCCAGGCAAGGTGATAAACACTGAGAATCAGCACCATCTATTTTGTTATCACAGTCATTGTCTTTGGTATCGCTGCATGTCGCATCTCCAAAGGGACCTTCCTGGTTTCCAGGAAATCGATCGGGATCATTATCATCGCAATCATAACCGCAAAGAGGGATGCCGTCCAAGTCTTTATCTTCATCTGTAGAGAAATCTTTTTTTCCGTCGCAGTTCGTATCTTTGCCGTCACAAATTTTGGCAGCTCCAGGATATGTAGCAGGATCAGTATCATCACAGTCAATTGGGCCGCTGTCAATATAATACCCATCTCCGTCATTGTCAATAAGTGCATTTGCGGTAGAGGGGAGAATTAATGTTAATGCGAGTAAGAAAACAAAGCCCAGGTGCTTTAATAATGGTGGTCGGGGAAAATGCATAAATACAAGTCTCCTTATAAAGAAGTTACGCCAAGATTAATACATATAAAAATTTTAAGTATCCCGAAAAGAATGTACTTAAATTATAATACATTATCGAGAAAGTGTAAACATATTTAATGCCAAAGCGGAAAATAATTTTCCACTCTGGCATTAAACTGTTTTATATATAACAATTTATTTGTTATTAATCTTAATTCTCCTCTGCACTCGGCCCGGGCATCATAAATGATCTGTTGTGGTCATGACATAGCATACAGTATTGTTCTGTTCTGTCAACACCATCTGCATGTACACCGCCTTCAACTCCAAAATCAGAAGACCCATCATAACTATTATGGCTCGTCAGAGAATGACAGGTTTCACAGACATTCTCATTATGTGGAGGTCCATCAGCCAGTGATCCGGGTCCTGATCTTGTGGTATTCATGATGTTACTTCCCGGTATTACACTGAATACATTATCGGATTTGAGCAGTTTTCTGTTATTATTGCCGACAGGGAACATGGGATTATGGCAGTCAACGCACATGATATCATAGGTGTATTTGCCCGATGCAAACTCATTCCTGTCAGTAGCACTGGTGTGTGAATCACGCTCGCCATGACATCTCTGACAGAATTCGTCCGGTATTATTGCCTGAAAGTCAAGGCCCTGAGCTGTTTCAACGTGACAGAACTGGCAGTTGCTGTTAAAGAAAGCAGTGTTATGAGGGGGCTCGGCTTCACCGCCCGTAGGAAGAAATCCATCTATATGCGGATGACATCCGGAGCAGTCTGTGCCGTCATTATGTGACTGCCCGCCCGGTGCATCACCGTCTGCCTGATGATGGTTTGTCTGACTGTGACACGTATCACAGATGTTATTTTCATAAGGAGGACCGTCTGCAAAAGAGCCTGGTCCTGAATAGGCTGTGAACTCGATAACACCGCCAAGAACGCTGCTGGCAATTGTCTGGCGTATTACATTCAGGTTGTTCTGGTCGAACATGGGATTGTGGCATTCAACACAGGGCTTGCCACTATGTGTCAACACATCAGGGGCAGCTGAAAAATCCTGCGGGAACTGGGTCTTGAGCACTCCATCAGCTACATGACACTGATTACACTTTGCGTCAGGTATCGGTGAGCTGAAATCCGTAGCAGTTACGTGGCAGTAATCGCAATTGTCTATAAACGGCTGAGTATCGTGAGGAAATGCCGGTTCCCCTCCGGTTGGTGCAAATCCGTCAATATGAGGATGACAGTCAGTACATGTACTCCCGTTATTATGGTCCTGGCCACCCGGTGCTGTGCCGTCCCTCTGGTGGTGGTTCGTCTGGGTATGGCACATATTGCAGATGTTTTCAGTATAGGGAGGGCCATCTGCAAATGACCCCGGTCCTGATGCTGCGGTGAATTCTATAATCTCTTCTATATTTAATCCGGTCACCGGATTGTCAAGACAGATGTATTCCTTTATCAGTTTTCCATAACTGGTGCCGTATACGGCATTCTGTTCCTGCAGGTGCGGATTATGGCAAGCAACGCATTCTTTTTGACCCATGGTCCAGTTGCCATATTGTGTACCGACCACTGTTGACGAGTGAATCTGTACATTAGGAGCAGAACCAAATCCGAATGGAAAGTCCATAGGGTACAGCGCCTTTGTGGCTCCCGACTCAGAATGACACCGCTCACACCGTAATCGAATTGGATCCTGAAGGTTTACCCCATGACACTTGCCGCACAGTAAAATGGAATTGTCAGGATGAACAGTGTCATCAGCAGTATTTGGAATGCCGTCAGGTCCGGGAGCCATCAGGGTTGCTACGTGAGGTCCGTTTTTGGGATTTGTCTTTGTTTGACAGCTGGGCGGAGTGCATTGACTATCAGCCAAATCAGCCTTCCCGTCGCAATCATTGTCCAGTCCATCTGAACAGGTGAAATCATCATAAGGCCCTTCATTTGCCCCGGGGTTAACAAGGGGATTGTTATCATTACAATCATTAGCGCACCGCGGAAATCCGTCTTTGTCCTTGTCTTCATCTGTAGTGAAATCTCTTTTTCCATCGCAATTATTGTCCTTGCCGTCACATATCTTTGGAGCACCGGGGTAGACATTCGGATCTGAATCATCACAATCTCCCTGGGTTTCTGTAAATGTGTCTCCATCGTCATCTACATCCGGTGAACTGCAACCTACAATATCACCCGTATCCACAGTCATTGTCTATGCCGTCAAGGCATGTCTGCGTTTCCCATGGCCCTTCTGTCTGGGGCAGACCGGGTTGGCAGAGAGTTTCCACTCCACCAGTGCAACTGCTCGGTATGTTATTGCTGTTACACAACCCTGTTCCGCACGCAGCATCAGGTACATATCCGCTGTCCGGACCGCCTGCGCAATCCTCATCAATGCCATTACAGTTTGCGTCATTTCCTCCGGGGCGTACATTAGCATTACTGTCATCACAATCGATTTCACCGGGGAAACTGCAGTCTGCGTCCCCGCTTACTCCATAGCCATCACCGTCCTGGTCGATGCAGCCTGTGAGACATCCGGGGTCGTTGGCATCTATGAACGTATCGCAGTCCTCATCCTTTCCTCCTGAACATGTTGGATCACCAAGCGGACCCTCTAACACCGGCGCTCCGGGCTGGCAGAGAGTTTCCACTCCGCTGACACAACTGCTGGGCGTATTAAAGGTTTTGCACTCACCGGTTCCGCAAGCAGCATCAGATACATATCCGCTGTCCGGACCGTCTATACAGTCTTCATCTTTTCCATTACAGTTAACGTCATTTCCTCCGGGATTTATGGCAGGATCTGTGTCATCACAGTCAACTATGCCCGGGACGGGACAGCTTGCGTCCCCGTTTACTCCATAGCCGTCCTTGTCAGCGTCAAAACATGCAACCTGGCAGCCCTGATCAAGCGCATCAATCCGGTTGTCACAATCGTTATCTATATTGTCATTACAGATTGGAGAATCCAGAGGGGCTTCTGTTATGTTCGGGGCGCGCGCGTCATCGTTATCATCACAGTCATTGGCACACCACGGCACTCCGTCCCCATCCTTGTCTTCATCTGTTGTAAAGTCCCTTTTGCCGTCACAGTTGTTGTCCTTGGCATCGCATAGTTTGGCTGCTCCGGGATAAACTGTATTATCATTGTCATCACAGTCTACTCCTGTTCCCGTACATGACGGATCTCCGTTTACTCCATATCCGTCTCCGTCTGAATCTATGCATGTCTGGGCCATCACATGCCCGGCAGGTACTAGAAGATATATAGACAGGATACCTGCCAATAAAATCATATATTTGCTGAATGATATCATATTTCCTCCTTAACTACGTTTTGATAAAATTGTGAATATTGAGAATATTTATATAAGGCTAAAATTATAAATAAGCAATATGTATGCCATAATATAATAGATTTTATTCAGACAGATATCCGTTCTCATGATTGAGTTTTATGTCAAAGTGGCATTGTCATGTGCCAAAATGTACGTTTTATTAATGTAAGCACCGATCAAGTTTATAATTAAATTATAGCTGTTATTAATGAAAAAGCAATATATCTGTTAATATTATGTTGACATAACAATGCGCCAATGGCAACTGAGTAATATCTATATTATAATTCCAAATGCTTATAGGTATACCAAAAGAAATTAAAGAACATGAATATCGGGTCAGTTTGACACCTAACGGGGCGGAAAAACTGATAAATAGCGGACATCGGGTAATTATTGAGTACTCAGCCGGCGCTGGAAGCGGATTTACTGATGATGATTATAAAAAAACAGGAGCAGAAGTAACGAACAGGAAATTTCTGTTTGAAAATTCAGAGCTTATTGTAAAAGTAAAGGAACCGCTTCCTGAAGAATACGATCTGTTCCACGAAAATCAGGCCCTATTCACATTTCTCCACCTTGCCCCTAATCAGGACCTGATAGACATGTTCCTGAAAAAAAACATTTCCAGCTTTGCATATGAAACACTGGAAATAGACCATGCCTTGCCTTTGCTCCAGCCGATGAGTGAGATTGCAGGCAAAATGGCACCTGTTGTAGCAGCTTATTATTTGCAGAAGATTCATGGTGGAGCAGGCATACTTGTTACAGGGGCTTCAGGTGTTGCGCCTGCCCATGTTCTTATACTCGGGGCCGGGACTGTTGGTATGGGTGCGCTCGAGGTTGCATATGGTATGGGAGCGGAAGTCACTGTTATTAACAGGGGTGAAGAAAAACTGAAAATAATTGATGATATGTATAAGGGAAAGGTCAGAACAATTACATCCAATCGCAAAAATATAGCATCAGAAGTGAAGAAATGCGATATTCTTATAGGCGCAGTGCTTGTGACAGGGGCCAGGGCGCCAGGACTTGTGTCAAAAGATCTGGTGTCAAAAATGAAAAAAGGATCGGTCATAGTTGATGTATCTGTTGATCAGGGCGGCTGCATAGAAACAACAAAACCAACCACCCATAATGATCCGGTATATTTGGTAGAGGGTGTTATTCATTATACCGTTGCAAATATGCCGGGCGCATATCCCCGAACATCAACTTTTGCACTAACAAATAGAACAATTGAATATATAGAAATGATTGCAGATAATGGTATAGCAAAATCGGCAACCAGTGACGGTCCGCTCAGGAGTGCATTGAACACATATAAAGGAAAGATTATGCATGAAGCAGTTGCCGGGGAATTAAAGTGACAAGTACAGGGGAATTTTATTGTGTGAAAAATCACAAGTGGGTTTGATTAAACAAATATAATGCGTAAGGAAAATCAAGGTAGTTCAATGATGGTTCAGCATTGTTTGAAGACGGTAACCTCAGACTTTGAGCCTTCTTTGAACAACCGTTGAACTACTGTTGAACAATTTTTTAATATGTTCTCTATGAAAAAAATCTTTCTCATATCATTGTTGACTGCTTGTATATTATTAACCGGACAGAGTCAAGCCGGTAACTTTGGTGTGGGTGTTCACGGCGGTTATGGTGTTATTAAGTATGAAGAGGAGACCTCTGCTTTTGGAACTGATATTGAGTCTGAATCAACGATGAACACGATGCTGTTTGGCATTTCAGGAGAGTATTCTTTCAAAAACTTACATAATTTATTTGCTGCGATAGTTACGGACTGGACCGTGGGTCTGGATGACAGGGAGACATGGGAATTTAATGATGTTAAGGTCCAGTCAAATGATATAAACATGTCGGGGCAGTTTTATGATGCGAGGTTTGGGTATAAAAATGGCAGTGAAACATATTATTACAGAGTGCATGTTTCAGGCGGATGGGACGGTCTCCGGTTTAAGAGAAAAGATTATATCTGGAGGGGTGTTCCCATTACAGTCAATTCAACCGAAGATATTAGCCTGTGGCGGGTGGGAGCAGGAACAGGAGCGGGGTATAAACTGGGCAGCTGGGCCCTGGATGGAAGGATAGCATATTCCTTTCATGTTAAAGGGAGGGTGGAGAACAGCGCCCTGTCAGATGTGACCTTTAAAACAAAGGGCACCTGCCTTGATGGCGGTGTTGGCGCGGCAAGACAGATAACTGACAATACAGGCTTTTATGCGGGAATCAGTTATTCATTATTCAGACTTGATGAAAGTGATGTTGAACAGAGTGCAGGGATAGCGGTTATGTATCCTGCGAGTACGACGCAGCTTGTTGTAGGCGTATTTAATCTAACGCATTCGTTTTAAGTGCGTATTTCTCGAAGAGCTGGAGACCTTCCATATGTTTCCGGGTGAAATCGTATGAAATATCTTTCCAGTATCTGACCAGTTCTTCTTCTTTTATCCATTTATTGTGAGGGGCGTCTTTTGCGATCGTTGACAGTTTCTGAGACGAGAACTGCTTGGCATTGAGAAGTTCATCAGACAGGTCTTTTATCAGATTATTCTTTTCATCAATGGATTCTTTTCTTATTACCCAAAGTGCATACACAAAAGGGAGACCGGTATATGTATGCCATAATTCTCCAAGATCATAGATGTTCAGTCCCGGAATACTGTCTGACATGCCGTTGCGTAACTTCTTGCCCTCTGTCATGGCAGTATCTCCTATATGTAATGCTGCCGCATATGTTGACAAAAGTTCATTCACATTTTTTGTCTCTGTAGGTTCAAATGTACAATCCAGAGACAGGAATTCTTTCAATATTACTTTTAGCAGGGCCGTTGATGTGTCTGATTCTGTTGTAACTGCGATGTGCCTGCCGCCGAGTTCCTCAATAGGAAACTTAGAAAAAAGGAATATGCTGTTAATCGGCCCTGAAGAGCTGATAGACAGATAGGGAAGAATACGGTACCGGCTTTTGTTTTTCAGATATTCAACAGAAGAAGACGGGCTTATGTCCAGTTCTCCCTGTCTAAGCATTTTATTAAGTTCAGACGGGGCACCGTTTACAAACCGGTACTTTTCCTTATTCCCGTTTCTCTCAAGATAATGAAAAATTGGGAAGAGATTGGCATAGGGAATCCTGCCGACATTAAGTTTTCCGTTTTTCAATTGATTATCCTTTTATAACCCCGAGTGGTCTGAGTCTTGCCACTTTCCTGGAAAGGCCAGCATGGTGCACTACATCGACAACGTTCGTGACATCTTTATATGCTTCAGGCATTTCTTCAGCAAGAGTGCTCCTGCCTGTGGCACGTACTATTATACCTTTATCTTCCATTTCTCTCCAGATGGCCCTGCCTTTTGCCTTTTTTATTGCCTGATGCCTTGACATGATCCTTCCTGCTCCATGGCATGTCGAGCCGAATGCCTCCTTCATTCCCTGATCGGTGCCGACGAGAACATATGAGGCCCTTCCCATATCGCCCGGTATTATAACAGGCTGTCCTGTAATTCTGAACGCATCAGGGAGTTCCCTGTGTCCGGGAGGAAATGCCCTGGTTGCGCCTTTACGGTGAACTACAAGTTTTCTTTTTTCACCATTAATAACGTGTTCTTCGACTTTGGCCATGTTATGGGCGACATCATATACAAGAGACATGCCGGCTTGAGAAGGTCCGATATTAAATGTTTTCATGAATGTCTCCTTCACCCAGTGCATGATTAACTGCCTGTTGGCCCATGCATAATTGGCAGCTGATTTCATGGAGGCAAGATATTCTCCGGCTTCAGGGCTGTCAACAGGAGCGCATGCAAGCTCCCTGTCCGGCAGATCAAAATGATATTTTTTTGCTGCCCGCTGCATGACTTCGAGAGAATCTGTGCATACCTGATGACCGAAACCGCGTGACCCCGTATGAATCATTACCGTTATCTGCCCCGGGAATAATCCGAGGCTGTTCGCGGTGTGTTCGTCAAATATTTCATCAACGTACTGGATTTCTGTAAAGTGATTGCCAGATCCCAGCGTACCCAGCTGCGCCTTTCCCCGCTCATACGCTTTATTGCTGATTAACTCAGGGTCAGCGCCTTCCATGCATCCGTTTGACTCTGTGTGATCAAGGTCTTCTGATGTTCCAAACCCCTGTTCTACTACCCATTTTGCCCCTTTGCGCAGGACTTTTTTATGTTCACTGGCAGTCAGTCGCATTTTGCCTTTTGACCCCACACCTGTCGGGATATTATTATAGAAACCATCTATCAGATCCCTGATTCTCGTTTTGATTTCATCCCTTTTGAAATCTGTTCTCAAAAGTCTGACACCGCAATTGATGTCATACCCGACTCCGCCGGGGGAAATAATACCTTCCTTTAAATCAAAAGCAGCAACTCCGCCGATGGTAAATCCATACCCTGTATGGATATCAGGCATTGCCAGAGAAGAACCCACAATGCCGGGCAATGATGCAACGTTTGCAACCTGGTTAACTGATTTAGGCTCAAGTTTGTGTTCAAGCTTTTTATCAATAAAGATGATCCCATTTGTCCTCATCCCGTTTTTATAATCCCTGGGGACCTCGATCCTGTAATCGTCTATTCGTCTTAATCCGTTAATTGACATGTATCCTCGGTATTGTTAAGTGATTAAAATAATCTTAGCAGATAATTATGGTGATAGGAAATTTATTATGGGTTTTAGGTCATGGGTTATGGGTTATAAATAATAGGCAATTTATTTTCTATAACCTGTAACCCGCTACCTATAACCCATAACCTATCATCAGTTATCATGAAATTGAGGATAACAACTAAGAGTGAATTTTGTTAATTCAAGAAATTGATGATTAAAGATTAAAAGAAAGCAGAAAGAAAGAGGCGCGGAATAACATGATCATTACTCATATAATTTTATAATTCTTTCTTTTTTTATATAGGCTTTCATTATAATAGCACCTGATAGACCGGGGTTGATATCCTGGAGAAATTTCTTGGCAGTCTCATGATTTTTAAACTTGCCAAGCCTCACAGCATAATACTCTCCAACTTTTTCTATTCTGAGCAAATCAAGATTTTTGTCATTAAATGAACTAACTATAAAATTGTATTGTTTCAGAGCATCTGCGATTTTTGGCAGGCTCTCTATCTGGATCGTATACACTAATCGAGATGAATGCTGATCTTTTGATGCGACCGGCGCAGGGGTGTGAGTTGCGGTAAATGTGCCGACCGTCTCAGTGTGATCACCGGACATATTTTGTGTAAAGCTGGTTTTGTCAGTGAAGGGGGCAGTCATATCGTGCCTGTGATTCACCGCCCACATGTCGTTACTGTTTGCATTTAATATTCCTTTGACGTTTGGATTCTTATAGTTTATTACCGATCCCGAATAGCCGGTATCGTCGCGGGCAGGAGTGCCGGGATCATCCAGATGATTCCAGGTTACAATTGTCGCCCATACGCCGGTAAAATAAGATGTTTGAACCCACGCCTCCCAGTACGTTCCTTTATACTCGCTTGATGCTTCCTCTGAGCCGCTGTTCCAGGTGTAATCAAAAGAAAAATTATACGGTGTGTCGATAATGTTGGACATGGTGATATCAGCATGCGACTGCATCGAAAATCCCAGAACCATTACCAGTATAACAACGATACTTATACTTCCTGCTTTTTTCATTATCCCTCTAATTGATGTGATCTATTTAGTGTCTGTGTATAAACTGCCGTTTTTATTTTTGTCATGCCCGAAGTCTGTAGTCGGGCATCCAGAACTCATTAAAAACAATTGATTCCCGTCTAAGGACTGCGGGAATGACGGTTTAAAGTTTGGCTTTATACACAGACTCTATTTAGCCGAACTTTCACAATATTATTTGCAATATTAATACCAAATATTAATGATGGGGTTTTTGCCATTTTAACAGGCAGTTATAAAAGAAACTCATAAATCTGTATATATAGAAACTGTGTAATGGCGCATAACGTACTGTGACACGTTTTTCTTTTGACACATTATCTATTGTTGATTAATGATTATGACCTTCCGCGTGAAAGCTCCAGGTCATAATCGTATGCGCCCGGGCTCCTTGTATATACTTTATATAAAATGATGGGGAAGTCTGTTAGTTAAAGAAAAACTTCAGGACTTCCCCATATATGTGTAATTATGACTGAGCGCTGAGTTCTGAAGTACAGTTCGGGCAGCGTAATGCCTTGATTGGTATAGAGGTAAAGCACTTTGGACAGTCTTTTTCAGTCGGCTCTTCAGGTGCAGCTTCCTCTTCACGCTTCATGGTGTTCAATCCCCTGATAACCATAAAGATAGCAAAGGCAACGATAAGAAAGCTGATAATGGTGTTAATAAACATTCCATAGTTTATGGTTACTGCGCCGGCTTTCTGGGCTTCCGCAATTGTCGTAAAAGGGCCGGCTGTTGCACCCTGTTTGATGGTCAGGAAAAGATTGGAAAAATCGACACCTCCCAGCAGAAGACCGATGGGAGGCATGATAACATCCGCAACAAGAGATTTAACGATCGTTCCGAACGCTGCACCAATGATAATTCCTACCGCCATATCAACAACATTTCCTTTCATTGCGAATTCCTTGAATTCTTTTAACATTTTTTGCCTCCTTCAGGTTTGCGCTCCAAAGAGCTTCATTTTAATAATTATATAGGTTGAAGTATATCAGTAACATTTCTCCTGTCAAGTACGTGTATACGTTCCTGACATGAGACAACCATGTGTTACATTTGTCCTTTGTCCGGTACAGACTCAAGAGATGTTCATTCAGAATAAAGAGGACTTTTATTTTGTCTGTCTTTCGGTCCCGCGTATGAACAGCAGGAAGATAAAAAATATTTGACATATAAATTTTTTGTAATATGATGTATATCATAGGCAGGGACCTTAGCATACAATAAAATTTACAAAACATAAGTAATGCCTAATAAATTGAAAGGAGAGAAGGTATGAAACTATTTAATGCAATGTTCATTTTATTTTTCAGTCTTACTGTTTTTCCTGTAACCGTGGCCGAAGCTGAAAACAGGGCAGGAGCAGTGTCTGTATCACCACTGATAGGCGGGTATGTTTTTGATTCTGATCAGTCCATTAAGAGTGATCCTGCTTATGGTATTGTGCTGGGATATAACATTACCGACCGCATAGGAATTGAAGGGGCCTTTAATTATGTTGATACGGAAGTGCGGTCATCGACCTCCTCGAACAGTGTGGATGCGTATGTCTACCGGCTTGAAGGTCTCTATCATTTTATGGCTGATAAAGATGTGCTGCCCTATATCGCAGTTGGAGCAGGAGCAATAACAATTGATGTGGATGGCGTTGGTGATGACACTGACTTTCTGGCCAACTACGGGGCCGGAATAAAATTTTTCCTCACTGAATCTCTGGCTGTCAGGGCAGGGGTACGGCATATTATATCCTTTGACGATACAAATCATAATATTCTGTACAAACTGGGACTCTCCTATCTCATCGGAGGAAAGCCCAAAAAAGAAGCCCCAAAGCCAATGCCCATGGACAGCGATGGTGATGGTATTTCTGACGATATGGACAAATGCGCTGATACCCCGGCCGGGATAAAGGTAGATGCCAGCGGGTGTCCTCTAGATTCAGACGGTGACGGCGTGTCTGACGATAAAGATCAATGCACGGGAACTTCCAAGGGTGTTGCAGTAGATGGAAAGGGATGCCCCATGGACAGCGACGGCGACGGAGTATCTGACGGTCGGGATAAGTGTTCCGGGACTCCTTCCGGAGCTTCTGTTGACGCAACCGGCTGTCCCCTGGACAGCGATAGAGACGGTGTTTATGATTATAAGGATAACTGTCGCGGAACTGCAGCAGGTATTAAAGTCGATGCAGCTGGATGTCCTTTGCCCATTAAAGAGAAAGTCTCTATTGAACTGAATGTTTCGTTTGCCTCCAAAAGTGCAATTGTACAGAATAAATTTCATGAAGATATCGAGAAGGTATCAAATTTTCTCAAAACCTACCCGGATACCATTGCAGTTATCGAGGGGCACACTGACAATGCAGGAGATGACGAAGACAACCTTAAGCTTTCGCAGCAGAGAGCTGAAAACGTCATGAGGCATTTTGTGGATTACGGAATTCATCCATCCCGGCTCAGGGCTGAGGGCTACGGTGAATCGCGCCCGCTTGCAGATAATAGCACAGAGGTGGGAAGGCAGAAGAACCGGAGAGTTGTTGCAGTTATTTCAACAATTATTGAGAAAATGCCATGATCCAAAACAATATATGCAGGATTTCTGTTCCACCCTGAAGAAAAAGAGGAAGGAGGTACACGATAGTTAAACGTTATCCAGATGCATGTTAATCGAAGAAATTGATATATAAGAGGAGGACTTATGAATAAATTGCAGAGTTTCATTGTGTTTACTGCTGTTTTGTGTTTCATAATGGCAGCCGGGGTACAGGCACAGCAGAAAATAGGTGTTGAGGGAGAAGCGCTGCTTCCTCCCAATGCTAAGGCAGGAGAGTGTTATGCCAGGGTTTTTTCTCCCCCAACGTACAAGACCATTTCAGAAACAGCGGTAAAAAAGGAGGCATCCGAGAAGCTTGTAGTTCAGGAGCCTAAGTTTGAAATGGTTGATGAGCAGGTCATGACAAAGGCACCTTCCGAGAGGTGGGAGACAGTTCCCGCGACATATGAATGGGTTGAAGATACGAACCTTTCCGACCTGGAAAAGGTATCTGCAGGAAAGAGCCTTGCCGACCCGGAAAATACCCGTCTGGGAAACATGTCTGCTGCGAAACTGGAAATAATTCCCGCGACGTATGAGTGGGCTGAAGAGAAGGTGCTTGCTTATCCGGAACATGTACACTATCAGGAAATCCCTGCGGTGTATGAGACTGTCAAGGAAAAAGTGATAGATCAGCCGGCACACACAGTCTGGAAGAAAGGAAAGGGCCCGATCCAGAAAATCGACTACTCAACAGGCGAAATTATGTGTCTTGTCGAAGTGCCTGCTACGTATAAGACGATTACCAAACGGGTACTTGTCCAGGCCGCGACCACACGTGAAATTACAAATCCGGCTAAATACACGACAGTAAAGAAGCAGGTAATGAAGACTTCTCCCGCTGTCAGGAGACAGATTATAAAGACTCCTGCCACTGTTCGCAGGATCGAAATTCCTGCAGAATACAAGACAGTGAAGGTAAGAAAACTGGCAAGCCCTGCACAGGTCCAGCGTGTTGCAATTCCTGAAGAATTTCAGACTGTCTCAAGGCGAGAGCTGTTAACCGAAGGTAAAATGGAATGGAAACCAATCCTCTGTGAAACCAATGTAACACATGAGACTATCCATTCGCTCCAGAGTGCACTAAAGGAGGCAGGGTATGATCCCGGTAAAATTGATGGCTCCGTGGGCAGACAGACGATGGCAGCTGTACAGGCATATCAGAAGGCTAAAGGACTTCCTTCAGGTGAACTTACACTGGAAACACTGAGAAGTCTCAAGGTTGATTTTAAATAATCGTACGTAAACGTGCCCGTCTCGAGTAAGAAAAAACTTTAGACGGGCATTTTTTTGTCCTTTCGACCAATCCGCATACATTCAATACGTTCATACCTGCTTTCCATCAGGACACTCTGTTCCGGAATAAGGATAACTACTATATCCTCTCCAAATACCTGCTCTTATTCTCTTATCTGGAATCTATCTGCAGTCTTCATGAAATATTCGGGTTAGCCCTTCAGTAATCACTTTTTAAAGATTCTGCGAATAAAAACCGAAAAATAATTAAGCAGACTCACGGTATCAGAAGATCGAAAAATAACTTTATTCAGGTCTGCATTCATTATTTGGAGGATAGCCGGAAGATTGGCTGACGGGTTAATGACAGCATACAGATTCTATCAAATATTCATTGCGAGTATGCTTTATAGTATGTGCATTCTTGTGTCATGGGGGCCGCTCCCTGACACTGCATTAGCCGGACATCGGGGAAATAATCAGAACAGTAATTCAATAGTACAGATTTATTCAGTTATAAATGAACCGGATTACAGCAACCCCTGGGTCAAATCACCAGACAGAATTGAAACAGGTACGGGAAGTATAATTTCAGGTCACCGAATCATCACCAGTGCCCATGTGGTTGCGGACAGCACAGCTGTTAAGGTCAGAAAAGCATTAGATGACAAACAATACGAGGCTCACGTTGCCTTTGTGTCTCATGAGGCAGACCTGGCAATTCTTCACATACATGACATGAGTTTTTTCAGCAATACTGTGCCGCTTAAACTCGCTCCGGGATTGGTAAATCAAAAAAAAGTTCTGGTTTATGGATTCCCTGAAGAAGAGCAGCTGATTATTACCGATGGCGTGTTAACCGAAAACAGGCACAGGCTCTACAGGCATAGCAGCAGCACCTTGATTGCAGGAGAAATTTTATCTCTTATTGAGCCGGGGTACAGCGGCGGACCGGTACTGTATGAAGACATGATTGTCGGCATTGTTATGCAGGCAAATAAATCTGGAACGATAGCGCATACTATCCCGACTCCGGTAATCCATCACTTCCTGACAGATATCGAAGATGGTTCGTATGACGGCTTCCCCCATCTGGGACTGATAACAGAACACGGAAACAACCTGTCAACAGCAGCTGATGATACAGGATATGGTGTCCCGGGTATCAGCATAAGCAAGGTTGTGGACGGATCTCCGGCTGAAGGAAAGATAGGCAGACAGGACAGACTAGTTTCGATTAATGGAAACAAAGTTTTACCTGACGGGACAGTTGAATTTAAGCCGCATGCATTTACTCATTATACATACGCAGTTGAACAGCATCAGGTGGGGGATGATATTCATGTACAGATTTGGAGATCAGGAGAATTAAAAGACATTGTTTTATCACTTGATACAACTCGGAAGGATTTTATGCTCGTTCCTTCTGAACAGTATGATACGCGCCCGCGGTACTTTATTTTTGGAGGTATTATTTTCAGCCCGCTTACAAAAAATATTCTTAATGAATGGGAAACTGTCTCAGATGATCTCAGAGAAAAACTCACGAGCTGGAGTTCAAAAGACAGGAAGGAAGCTGTTACGGTCATTAATGTGCTGCCGGCTG
>CALZJD010000026.1 GCA_945787795.1 Thermodesulfovibrionia bacterium
ACAGCGATCTTGTAATGGCATATGATTCAACGATTGAAGGCTGGTCTCTTGCTCTTGACTGCCGGGATAAAGAAACTGAAGGGCACTCCCAGCGTGTTACAGAATTAACGGTAAAGATAGCATCTGAAATGAGAATACGGGATGAGGAACTGGTTCATATACGCCGGGGAGCTCTTCTTCACGATATTGGTAAGCTTGGCATACCGGATAGTGTTCTGCTTAAACCGGGCAAACTTAATGATGAAGAGTGGTTACTGATGAAACGCCACCCTGTTATTGCATATGAGATGCTATCGCCCATTAAATTCCTGCGCCCTGCAATTGACATCCCTCATTATCACCACGAAAAATGGGATGGATCAGGCTATCCATTGGGACTCAAAGGCGAGCAGATTCCAATCGCAGCCCGCATATTTGCGATTGTAGATGTATGGGATGCATTAAATTCAGACCGTCCTTACAGAACGGCATGGCCAATAGAGAAAATACTTGACTATATTAGATCTCTCGAGGGTATACAATTTGATCCTCAGGTAGTGGAGATTTTCCTGAATATGGTATCAATAGGAGATGAAATAATAATTGGGAAATAATCTCAGAACAAAGAGTGATATCTTTTAATATTCTGAAGATAATTAATTAGTGTCAATATGATAACCTCATCAAAAAAGCTGCTGCCTGTATTTCTGTAATACGGCTTGTTGAGGAATTTCTTAATATGTATAATGACTTATTGCAATATAATAGGCTATTTGTTACTATGGATTGAATTTATATGAACCAGTCAGAACCATTACATGAGCAGTCTCCGGGGAGGCAAAACGACTTGAATAAAGCCGGTTTTCTGGCGAGAATAATCGCAAGAACTATTGACTTTTTGATTGTTTTTGCCCTTTATGAGATCATCCCGGCAATAGGCTTTTTTGCCGGACTTATTTATCTTCTGCTTAGTGACGGACTGTTTGAGGGCAAAAGTATTGGTAAGAACCTGACCGGGCTCAAAGTCGTGGACAGGGACAACAGGGAACCCTGCGGGTATAAGGAATCAGTCTTCCGGAATTTCCCTTTTGCAGCTGCCTTTATTATTTTCGGCATGTTCAAAGTAATCCCTTTGCTGGGATGGTTGATCTCATTTGCAGTAATAGCCGGTATTCTTGTTTTCGAAAGTCTTGTAATAGTGGGAAGTGAAAACGGCATGAGACTTGGTGATGAGCTTGCGAATACCTGGGTAGTTGAAGATAAACAAGGGAGGATAAATGTTTCATAAAATTCTTGGGTGGTTTTCTAATGACCTTGCTATAGACCTTGGCACGGCTAATACCCTGGTTTTTGTCAAAGGTAAGGGGATAGTGTGTAATGAACCTTCTGTTGTGGCTGTCCAGAAAGACAAAGTAATTGCCGTGGGCAAGGAGGCGCAGAAGATGCTCGGCCGTACTCCTGCCAATATTACCGCAATGAGACCGATGAAGGAAGGCGTTATAGCCGATTTTGATAAAACAGGTGAGATGCTGAAGTACTTTATCAGAAAAGTCCATAACAGGAAGAGTTTTATATCTCCAAGGATTGCGATCGGTGTTCCTTCAGGCATTACCCAGGTTGAGCAGCGGGCTGTAAAGGACGCTGCACAGGCATCGGGTGCCAGAGAGATTTACCTGATAGAAGAGCCCATGGCTGCAGCTCTTGGCGTTGGTCTTCCCATAGGAGAACCGTCAGGGAATATGATTGTTGATATTGGTGGAGGGACAACCGATGTAGCTGTTATTTCCCTGCATGGTGTTGTTTACAGTAAAGCTGTCCGCATGGGAGGAGATAAGATGGACGAGGACATTGTTAATCATATCAAGAACAAGGGCAGGATCCTTATCGGTGACAGGACTGCCGAGATGATCAAGAGCCAGATAGGATCGGCCTTCAAGGTTGATGAGGAAAACAGGTCCATGGAGGTAAAAGGAAGAGACCTGGTCTCCGGTATTCCCAAGACAGTAACCATATTTGAAGATGAGATAAGAGAAGCAATAAGTGAGACTATTGTAGTCATTGTAAACGCCATTAAAGTTGCACTTGAAAATACTCCGCCTGAACTTGCCTCGGACATTGTTGACAGAGGAATTGTCCTTGCCGGTGGAGGAGCTCTTCTGAGAGGCCTTGACTCCCTTATAAGGCATGAAACCAGCCTGCCTGTAATTGTAGCAGAAAATCCGCTCCTGGCTGTTGTAAACGGGGTAGGGGAAGTGCTGGATGACCTGGATATACTGGGCAGGGTCTCACTGTAAAAACTAATATGGGATGTTAAAGAAAAAAACATTTCTTTTTGCCCTTTTTGTGCTTCTGCTCTTTGCGCTGCTTTCATACCAGAGCATGAAAGGTGAAAGCCGCTTCGCAGATTTCCCTTTCCACCCTTTGAGACTATTTGAACAGGCAAGTTCTGCCGTTACAAATAAAATCGATACCATCATTCATACCTATGTCATGGTTATCGGCAAAGAAGCCGAAAACAAAAAGCTGCTCAGGACTATTGAGGGTCACGAGTCAGAACTCAACAGGTTCAGGGAATTGAATCATGAAAATGAGAGGCTCAGAAAGATCCTGAAGTTAAAGTCTGCCAGGAGGGACCATATAGCAACAGCTGAAGTTTTCGCAAGAGATCCTACCAACTGGTTTCAGGTGTTCTGGATTAATAAGGGAAAGGACTCGGGTATAGAAAAAGATATGGTTGCGGTAACACCGACAGGTCCTGTTGGAAAAGTGAGCAGGGTATTTGAGGGGGAGGCAAGCATAACGTTAATAACTGATGTGAACTCTTCTGTTGCCGCGAGACTTCAGTCTTCCCGAATCGAAGGCATGCTGGAAGGCAGGGGTGATGATATATGCATACTGAAGTATGTATCAAAAGAGGCAGTTGTGAAATCCGGTGAGAAAATAATCACATCAGGGCTTGACGGAATATACCCTAAAGGTCTTCTGTTAGGCTACATTGCAAAGGTAACAAGAGAAGAGGGCGAGATGTTTAAGGTGATCGAAGTACGTCTTGCCCAGGATCTTGCGTCGGTAGAAGAGGTTATGATACTAAAAAAATGAGACCTTATTTGTTTTATCTCTTCTTAATATATTGCAGCCTGATGATACAGGCTGTATTTTTTCATGGGGTCAAGCCGGATATAGTTATGGTCCTTGTCTGTATATTTACGCTCAAATATGGTCAGATCAGGGGAGTTGCTTTAGGCGCAATTGCCGGTCTGCTCATTGACACAGCCAATGGATTTATCCTGGGTCCTAATATCCTGAGCAAGGCCATGGTCGCTTTTCTTGCATGGACAATAAAAGACACCCTGTATCAATGGAACGCTTTTATTAATGCCATGGTTGTGACCATTCTATGTGTCGTTGATATTTTTCTGATTTATATAAGCCTTGAGGTATTTTCAAAAGCCTCTTTTTTAAACAGGTCATGGGATATTTCGCTTATGCAGGTTATTTATACTTTGATAGCTTCGATTGTTCTTTACCCGTTGTTGACAGGGAGCGGAAAATTGACATATGAAAGGTAACGGATGAGTGTATGTCAATAAAGGGCTTTTTTTATTTTCGTCTCCATGGGTCTATGTCAGCAGCACATGGAAGGGTTTTAACAGAAAGGAAAAATGAATAAGAGGATAAAGATATCTCTATACATCGCATTTGCCTTATTTTGCCTTTTTACGTTACGGCTCTTTAATCTTCAGATTCTGAAAGGAAATGAGTACAGGAAGATTGATGAACGCAACCGACTGAGGGTAATTGATATTCATGCTCCCAGGGGAATAATTTATGACAGAAATAACAGGGCCCTTGTAAGGAATGTTCCATCATTTGATATTACAGCCATAAAAGAAGACGTACCTGATGATGAAAAAGTATTCTCAGCTATGGGAGAGCTTGTCGGACTAAAGGTGAAAGAGCTTAAGTCCAGACTGGAGAGTTCAGCTGCAAACCCTTTTGAGAACCTTATTCTTAAACAGGATGTCTCATTCAGGGAAGCTGCGAGAGTAGAGGCAAGAAAGGCAGACCTGCCGGGTCTTCAGGTCAATGTAGTGGGAGGCAGGGAATATATATATGGCCATTCTGCCAGTCATTTGCTGGGGTACCTGGGTAATCTCGGTTCAAAGCAGGAAGTTAATTCCCGATATGCAGGAGTCCCTAAAGATTCCTTTATCGGTCTCTTCGGGATTGAAAAGGTCCATGACATGACGTTGAGGGGGCTTGCCGGAAAAAAAATTCTCGAGGTTGATGCCCTTGGCAGGATCATTAATGTTGTAAGGATACAGAGACCTGTAAAGGGTAAGGACCTTAAACTGACGATTGATATCGATCTTCAGATCGAGGCGGAAAAAAATCTCAAAGACAAGGCCGGAGCTGTTGTTGCACTGGACCCAAAAACAGGTGCGGTTCTGGCACTGGCCAGTTCTCCATCTTTTAATCCTAACCAGTTTGTCAGGGGGATCGACATGAGAGACTGGAAGAGGTTAATAAAGGACCGCCGAAAGCCTCTACTCAACCGGGCCATCCAGAGCCAGTATGCTCCGGGCTCTACATTTAAAATAATTACGGCACTCGCAGCCCTTGAGGAAGGGATTGTCACTAAGGATACAACGTTCTATTGCGGCGGATCAACCATGTTCGGCAGGCTTTTTAAATGCTGGAAAAAGGACGGTCACGGAAGTGTGGATCTTCACAAGGCCATTGTTGAGTCATGCGATGTATATTTTTATGAGGTCGGGAAAAGAATTGATATTGATATTCTGTCTCAATATGCATTCGGCTACGGGTTTGGACAGGCAACGGGGATAGATCTTGAAGGAGAGGTTGCAGGTATTGTACCGACAAGGAGATGGAAAGAGGAGATGAAAGGGGAAAAATGGTACAAGGGTGAAACCCTTAATACGGTTATAGGCCAGGGGTACCTGTCTGTCACTCCATTGCAAGTCGCGACCATGATGGCTGCTGTTGTAAATGGAGGAATTCTTTATGAACCATTTCTTATAATGCGATCCGGACACAGGGCCACGGACAATGGCATGAAAAAAATAAACCCGGCTCATATTAAATTAATAAAAGAGGCCCTGCATGGAGTTGTAACTGAAAAAAAAGGCACAGGACGGATTGCCATGTCTGAACTGGTCAGTATTGGAGGTAAAACAGGCACTACCCAGGTTGTGGGTGGTGGATCAAATGAAAAAGACATTCCTGAAAAGTTCAGGGACCATGCCTGGTTTGTGGCCTTGGCGCCTGTAGATGATCCCAGGATAGTGGTCTCTGTTTTTGTTGAGCACGGCGGACATGGAAGCACTGCTGCTGCACCGATTGCCGGCAAGATTATAGAAGTTTTTTATAAGGGAAGGATAGACGGGTAAATAAATGAAATTTCAAATTACAAATCAAAGATTAAAAAATCTATCATGATTGACAGAAGACTGTTAGATAATTTTGACTGGGGGCTGTTGCTGGTGACCGTGGTTTTGTCACTTATTGGTGTGATGACAATTTACAGTGCTACCCGGCCTGTGCTTGATGCCGCTCAAAAAAGTTTTTATATGAGGCAATTGTACTGGATAGCCCTGAGCCTTGTGGCATTTCTCATGCTGATCAGTCTGGATTATAAATGGTTTGTCAGTTATGCCTATCTCGGATATGCAGCCGGAATTAGTCTCCTGATATTGGTCCTGGTCGTTGGAACAAAGGGGATGGGGGCACAGAGATGGGTCTACATAGGCCCCCTGTCATTTCAGCCTTCTGAATTTTTTAAAATTATCTTTATCATAACTCTTTCACGTTATCTTTCATATGTGAAATCCGGGACAGGTCTGGGCCTGAAAATGATGCTGCACATGGTCATTTTTTTTCTGGTTGTTCCTGTGATGCTTATTCTTAGACAGCCTGACCTGGGCACTGCATTAATTCTGCTCTTTATATTTACCGCCATGATCCTTGCTGCCGGAGCAAAGAGAAACATTATCCTCACTGTCCTGATTATTTCACTTATATCCATGCCCTTTGCCGGCAAGGTTGTCTGGGACGGACTAAAAGATTACCAGAAGCAGAGGATTCTCACGTTTATAGACCCCCAGGCTGATCCGCAGGGGGTGGGTTACCATATTACACAGTCAAAAGTATCGATAGGTTCCGGAGGATTTACCGGAAAGGGGTATATGAAAGGAACGCAGGGACCATACAGATTTCTTCCTGAGAATCACACTGATTTTATTTTCTCAATATTTGCAGAGGAATGGGGTTTTATGGGAAGTTTAATCCTGTTCTTCATGTATTTTTTTATTATCTGGAGAGGGTTTGATACAGCAGAAAAGGCCCGGGACCAGGAAGGATGTTTTCTTGCCCTCGGCATTACCTATATGTTTTCATTTTATTTCTTTGTCAATGTGGGAATGACTCTTGGAATGATGCCTGTTGTTGGAGCACCCTTGCCATTAATGAGTTATGGAGGAACAGCGCTGCTGTCCAATTTTCTGGCCCTTGGAATTTTGGAAAATGTGAGAATGCGGAGATTTGCTCTCTATTATTAAACACCATCCAATATGTTGCAGTACTCCCAGTCCTCCCAGTCCTCATTTGGATTAGCATTACAGGATAAGGTATAATTACTGGCTATAAACGTATACGATGGATATTTATATGATTAAAAAAGAAATATTATTCAGGTTATTTCTGGTTTTTTTGACATCTGCTGTCTTATCATGTGCGGGCAACAGGGGGGCAGCCGGACCTGAGCAGGGATCTGCTCCATTTGTCATAGAATCATCTTCAGAAGATTTTGTGGGCATAGGCAATGCCCGAAACAGGGTGCTTGCATATTTTAACCGGGTAGATGGATCGGTTGAGAAAGTTGATAACGGATCTGCCTTAATCAGGGTTACAGGCCAAACCCGTCTCATCATGGGCATGCGATTTTCGGTCTTCAGGGAGGGAGGGATATTTCATCATCCGGTCACAAATGAGCCGATTGGCAGTTCAGAAGAATTCATTGGAAGGATAGAGGTTACTGAAGATGAACCTGCAGATGGACTTTATACATGTGCAATACTGAGCGGTGGCATCAGCGCAGGCGACAAAATCAGGATTACGTCATCCAGGATTAAACTTGCCTTTTTTCAGGACAGATCATCTGACTGGACCGTTTCAGAACTCTTTTACGATGCACTAAATGAAACAGGGCGCTTTGAGATTCTGGAATCATTTACTTCAACCTATGAACCGGAAGTGCTGACCGAACTTGCCAGGAAACTTGGAGCGGAAGCGGTTCTTCTGTTTTCCACGTCATCAGTAAAAAAATTAAAAAATTTGCATATCAAACTGTTCTGGGCCGAAGATGCAAAGATATTCAGTCAGATTGATGAACCTCTTACTCAGAAAAGTGTTGAATTAACATCAGATAATACAAAGACTTTCCCGGCCTCTTCAGGGAAAGAGGGACTGCAGAAGATTTACGAGCTGGATGGAGGACATCTGTTTGCCATTGGAGATGCAGATGGAGACGGCAGAGAGAACGTGGTAATCGGTGATAGTAACAATGTTATCATTTACTCGGTCAATGATGTGCTTAAGGAAAAGTGGTCAGTTAAAGGACCCAGATCCGGCAGTATTCTTTCAATTGACATGCTCGATGCCAACAATAATGGCAGACGTGAAATATTCGTCACTGCCCTGGTGAATAATTCACGGATTCGATCGTTTGTTATTGAATATGATCCGGACAGGGGATTTCAAAAAGTTGCAGAAAATATTCCCTATTTTTTACGAGTAACAGGAAACTCTCTGCTTATGCAGAAATTCGGCCAGTCAGGGACGTTTAGCGGCCCGGTGTATGAGGGATTGTGGAGGGAAGGCAAATACCGGACAGGGAGCAAGCTGAAGCTGTTTGATGATGTAAATATATACGGATTTGCTTATGTTGACTTGCTCGGTAACGGTCAAAGCCAGTTGATTTCAATAGATGATAAGGGATTCCTGAAACTATATGACCATGTAGGCGGGATTGACTGGGAAAGCGGCAGGTCATTCGGTAAACCGGAGATTTCATTCAGGAGAGAGATCAGCTCTGACATGGAGTATAGTGAGTGGTTTGTGAGGGGCAGGTTAATGACTATGGCAACGGACAGGGAAGAGGCCCTGGTGGTCATAAACAGGATCCCGGCGTCTTCCATATTGCCTGAACTGGGCAGCAGGGGCGGAGAAGTTTATTTGTTGTGGAAAGAAAATGGTGTTATGCAGCAAAAACTGATACAGAAGGAAATACCGGGTTCCATAACCGATTATTTAATAAAAGATAACAATATGTTTCTCATAAGCAGGGGAAGCACATTATCAAACATAAAAAACATTGCCACTGGTAAATCCAAAAAGAGCAGTTTGTTCTTCCACTTTAAATTAGATCCGGATGAATTGAAATCTCTTAACACGGACCAGAAGAACAATGAAGGATGAATCATTTGAGATGAATATAGGACATGTCGCATTAATAATGGATGGAAATGGAAGATGGGCCAGGGCAAGAAACCTTCCAAGGATAGAGGGACATAGAAACGGCGTAAAGAAAGTAAATGAAATCATAGATGCTGCAATCGACCATAAACTTAAGGCGGTTACATTTTATACCTTTTCCATGGAGAACTGGCAGCGGCCTTCTGCTGAAGTGAACGCTCTCATGAGTATTCTGAATTCATACATAAAAAGCGAGATGAAAAGGCTTCATAAAATGAACATTATATTCAGGGCTATTGGAGACATTGCCAGGCTTCCGGATAAGACCCGCAAGCTGATAAAGGATTTTGAGGACCTGACCAGAGAGAATACAGGACTTATAGTGTCAAGCGCTCTCAGCTACGGAAGCAGGGCTGAGATTGTGGCGGCCGTTAAAAATATTATTAACAAGGGCATGAGTGCTGAGGAGATGGATGAGAATATCCTTTCAGATAATCTCTATACAAAGGGGATACCTGATCCTGATCTTATAATACGCACAAGTGGAGAAATGAGACTCAGCAATTTTCTCCTCTGGCAGTCAGCATATGCGGAGTTTTACTTCGCAGATACTCTCTGGCCTGATTTCGGGAAGGAAGAGTTCAGAAAGGCCATAGAGGCATTCAAAAGCAGGGAGCGGCGGTTTGGTGCACTCTCCGCCAGGTAACGAACGAATGATCAGATATGAATTTATATATTCATGGAACAATTAATGCCCGATAAAGTTAAATCCGGGGTCAACTGGACGAGGGTTGTTGTGGCTTTTTTTGCGATACCTGTCCTTTTCGCTTTTCTGTATTATCTGCCGCCAATGCCTTATTTTCTTGCCTTTCTGATCCTTGTATGTGTTATTGCCATGAGTGAGTTTTATAAAATGTACGGCTTACGGTCACGTTTGAGTGTTTCCGGCATGGTAGTTGGGGGCGCACTTTTTTACGTGATCTGCAGTCATCCCGGGTATGTATTTGAAGGTATATTTTGCGGTTTTTTTGCGTTGTTGATGTTACGGTTATTTGATAATCGGTCACCGGAAGGGAGCATGTCAGAGCTTGGTCCACTGGGAGTCGGGATCCTTTATATTGCGGGCTTTTTAAGCTTCCAGTGGTCCCTGCGCATAGCGTCCGGAGTTGAATACATTTTTTTTCTTTATGTCTCGGTATGGATTGCCGACAGTATGGCGTACTATATCGGTACATATCTGGGAAAACACAAACTATATCCATCTGTGAGTCCCAACAAGACCATGGAAGGGGCATTTGGCAGTCTTCTGGGCGGAGCGGTTGGGGCAGTCCTTATGGCAAAGGTCTTTAACATTCAGGGATTATCAGTTGCCGGAGCTGCGCTTACGGGCATGGCCCTTGGGTTTGCGACGCTGCTTGGAGATCTTGTAGAGTCCATGTTCAAGAGAGACGCAGGTGTTAAGGACTCTGGCAGCATAATACCGGGACATGGAGGGATTCTTGACAAGATTGACGGATTTCTGGTTGCAGGACCAATACTTTACTTTATAGTGAGGTACTTTTGAAAAAATTATCTGTCCTCGGCTCTACAGGTTCTATCGGCAGGAACACCCTTGAAGTGATCAAATACAATTCTGACAGGTTCAGGGTTGCAGCTCTTGCAGCCAGAAATAATATTGAACTGCTTGAATCACAGATAAAAGAGTTTAAGCCTGAGATAGTAGCTGTCCATGAAGATGAAGCAGCAGATGCACTGAGAAAAAAAGGGCTCCCGGTAGAAATTTTATCAGGTGAGGCAGGCTTAATTGCAGCTGCGACATTTGATCAGTCAGATATGGTGGTCTCATCTATTGTTGGCTCTCCTGGTCTGGTTCCCACCTTTGAAGCTATCAGGGCAGGAAAGGACATAGCGCTTGCAACCAAGGAGGCCCTGGTGATGGCAGGGAAGATAATTATGGCTGAGGCATCCAGGCAGGGGGTAAAAATTATTCCCGTTGACAGTGAACACAGCGCTGTTTTTCAGTGTCTGCACGGCAGGGGAATGGATGAAGTACGAAAGGTCATACTCACTGCTTCGGGAGGTCCGTTTCGTAACAGGAAACATGCAGACCTTGATTCTGTTACACCTGCCGAGGCGCTGAAACATCCTAACTGGGAGATGGGCAGAAAAATAACTATTGATTCTGCTACATTGATGAACAAGGGGCTGGAAGTTATTGAAGCACGATGGCTCTTTGATCTCCCAATTGCAAAGATCGGGGTCATTATACATCCACAGAGCATAGTGCATTCAATGGTAGAATTTATAGACAGCAGCATTATTGCACAAATGTCTCTTCCTGACATGAAGGGCCCGATAGGGTATGCACTGTCTTATCCGGAAAGATGCAGTGATGTACTACCTTCCCTCAATCTTGCAGATATACGGGAACTGACTTTTGAAGAGCCGGACAGGGTGAGGTATCCTTCCCTTGATCTGACGTTCAGGGCATTGAAAGAAGGAGGTACAATGCCCTGTGTGTTTAATGCGGCAAATGAAGTGGCTGTGGATGCATTTCTTGAGGAGAAAATATCTTTTACCGATATAACAGGGGTTGTGTCCTCAACCATGGATAGCCATAATGTAAGTAAATATGAAACAATAGAAGAGGTGCTCGAAGCATCTGAAACAGCAAAGAACAGGGCAAAAGAAATAATAATGGAGAAAATAGAAATATGACATTTATATGGGCGGTCGTTTTATTTGGTTTACTGATATTTTTTCATGAACTGGGCCATTTTATACTGGCAAAGTCTGTAGGCGTTAAGGTGATGAAATTTTCGCTTGGATTCGGTCCCAAAATATTTGGCAGGAAAATAGGTGAGACTGAATATCTGCTCTCGGCAATCCCTTTGGGAGGATATGTTAAGCCGTTAGGTGAAGAACCAGGTGAAGAAATTTCAGAAGAAGACAGGCCAAGGGCCTTCAATAATCAGCCAGTCTGGAAGAGGGCGGCAATCGTACTTGCCGGGCCGGTTTTTAACCTTGTCCTTGCCTATATCATATTTACCGTTTTTTTAAGTGTTAACCTGCCTGTGACCATTCCAAAACTGGACAGCATAACAACAACTATTGAAAATGTTATGGAAGACTCGCCTGCAATGAAGGCAGGATTAACAAAGGACGACACGATTGTATCTATTGACGGGGAGTCTGTTGGCGAATGGAATGTGATGGCTGAAATTTTTTCCAAGAATCCCGGAAATGAACTAGCACTGAAAGTCAAAAGAAATGATGAATTAATAGATATGAACATCGTTCCTGAATCCACAACAGTCAAGGATGAACAGGGGGAGGAAGTTACGATCGGCAGGATCGGCATTTCAAAGAAGTTCAATGCCAAGGTCATACAGAGTGACAGTATGTTCAGCGCTCCCTTTAAAGGGATACAGGCTGTCTATGAATGGTGCGTTCTCACACTGGATGTTATAGTGAAACTGTTTACAGGATCGGTTTCGACAAAGCAGATAGGCGGCCCGATACTGATTGTGGATGCTGCTGCAAAAGCTGCTTCTGTTGGCGTGTTTACCTATTTTAATTTTATTGCCATAATCAGCATTAACCTTGCCATATTGAACCTTTTGCCGGTGCCGGTCCTTGACGGAGGGCATGTGTTGTTCTTTGCGATCGAGGCGATCAGAGGTAAACCTGTTAGTGAAAAAATTATGATTGCAGCTAATAAGGTAGGCATGTCACTTTTGCTGTTATTGATATTTTTTGTTCTGTATAACGATACGGTAAGAATAATAGTTCCC
>CALZJD010000027.1 GCA_945787795.1 Thermodesulfovibrionia bacterium
TAACAGTATTCGCCCTGACATCCGTCCCCCTTGTAACTGATTCAATTGCAGCTGACAGGGAAAGGAGAAGAAGCAGTGACAATCGCCTTGAGCAGACCCAGGGAGAGAGAGTTGAAAGGGAAAGGAGCAGAAGCAGTGACAATCGTGTTGAACGGACCAGGGGAAAGAGAGTGGAGAGGGAAAGGAGCAGAAGCAGTGACAATCGCATTGAGCGGACCCAGGCAAGGAGAGTGGAAAGGTCACTTCCTAAGAAAAGATGGAAAAATAAAAGGCGTGTAATCTCTCCCCGCTCACTGCGCCATGGACATGTAGTACAAAGACTTCCCAGGGGCTATAAAAGAACCTGGTACAGGAGCGTTCCCTACTACTACAATCAAGGTGTATTTTACCGGCCCGGCCTGTCAGGGTATATTGTTGTAAGAGCGCCCATTGGTGCAATTGTGCTCAGCCTTCCTGTCGGTTACCAGCAGATATGGGTTGACGGTTCATTCTATTATGCCTATGGAGGATATTTTTACAGAAGGGTGCCTAAAGGATTTGTAATTGTAGAGCCTCCGGAAACTGTAGAGTTTGAGGAAGTTGATCCGGTTGTCATCCAGCCATCTCAAACCGCCACAGGTGAAGTTACTGTTACTGCGCCTGTCTTAAATGTCCGGTCAGGGCCGAGTTTAAGCGACCCGAAAATCTATCAGATTCATAAAGGATATATTCTGGAAATTCACGGCAAAACTAACGGCTGGTTATACGTACAACTGCCAAATGGAGAATTTGGCTGGTAGTGTCTGTGTATAAACTTAATGTGTTTGTCTGTCATTCCGGCAGTCCTTAAGCCGGAATCCAGGGTTTCCCGTGAAAACGGGAACCTAGTTCATTTATGGTTCCCCGCTTTTGCGGGGACAAGTCTGGCTGCCCGATTAAAGAATTCGGGCATGACAAGAATAAAAAATAGCAATTTTATACACAGACACTAATTAATTGAAGTAAGAGGGGTTTTGTGGCCTTTGTGACTATAAATCCGCTCCTTTTTACATTTAGAAAAAATATGATTTATTGTTTTCATATCTGATTTATTTAAGAGATCCCCGGCATTCACGTTACCTCTCTGTTGAGTCTTATCACGTTAGTCCATTAATTAACTTGAAAATCAAATCCTGCAGAGTTAAGATAATGCATTACATTTAATCAACCTGTTATGTCAGTGGGGATAGAACAGTAATGGACAAGAGGACTTCCGAAAGAATCAGGGCCGGGTATAAAACCGAGATAATTTATAATAAAAACCGCTATTCCGGCATTTTAGAAAATCTATCTTCCTCAGGAGCAAACATATTGACTGACCCGATTGATCAGGATATTGAATTTCTGGATGGAGAGCTTATAGAACTGAAATTTGAAGCCTACACCGGAAAGACAGTCCTTTTAAAGTGCCTGGTGATATGGTCTAGCAAAATCCCTCCTCAAAATGTCCGGCATAGAATAGGGATGAAAATACTTGACCTGCCTTTGGATAAGTTTGACTTTTCTTTATGATACCTTCGCCTCTTCGGTTCAGTTGAACAGGCCCTGACTCCATAACCCCAACCTCAGATTTAAAAAATATAATCAAATTAACATCTTAATTCATCCGGAACTGTTTTTAACCATCCCAGTTCCAGGACACCCCACAGGCCGATCATGATGGCCTCAGCAGCATCATGTCGTAAAGAAGTCGGTCCGGCCATCCCTGACCATCTAATAATTTTTCGGGCAAGATAATCTGCATTACGTTTAGCTTTCAAACCACTCTTCTGCTCTCTGGCATATAGCAGTTTCTGCCGCCACTGTTCAGCCTGTATCTGTCGGGCAGGGATATTATGGCGTAAAGCTTCGCGCTCCCAGATAGCAGCAAGTCCCCTGTCCCCTTCCACCACTATATAGGTAAGAGACGGAATGCTGCCCAGCATATTATGAACATCCCGTTTTAATCTTGCTTCAGATCCATAGTTTTTGGAGCGATACCAGCCGAGTCTGCCATCCTTACCATAAAGTGCCAGACCTGTTTTCAAACCAAGATCTACAGCCAGCAGTGAATCCATCTGCCTGTTCATCATCCATTTTAACAGACTGAATACATATGGTTATTAAAGGTAATTTATAGATAAAAGGATAGATGGTTATGAACAATTAATAATGAGTTCTTCCCATAAATGTGATAAGATAATAAAATAAACAACATTATTTTCAATTAATGTATAGTACAAGTTATACGGTCTGAGTAAATAGGGAGTTGAATTGTAAATTGTGACCAAAGAAGGTCCAAATGGAGGTGGAAATGAAGTCACTGGTTGAACAAATTGCAAAATCTCTCGTTGATAGCCAGGAAGAAGTTTCAGTTTCCGAGATTGAGGGGGAGAGAACAACGGTATTTGAATTGCGTGTTGCCAAGAATGACATAGGAAAGATCATTGGAAAACAGGGGAATACAGCCCGCGCTATCAGATCTATACTCGGCGCTGCCGGCACAAAGCTCGGCAAGCGTTATGTTCTTGAAATACTGGAATAGCCTTTTTATGTAAACATTACATATAAAGAAGGCAGGTTTTTTCAAAATAACCGGACTTTTTAGTAACGTCCTGAATCGTCAGGCTCCCCGAGCATTACGTCTTCTTTTTCCTGGTCAATAACACCATCATGGCCGGGGCCAGCAGAAAATCTGCCAGTAAAGCCATAGAAATGGTAAAGCCGGTGATAATCCCGAAATTATTAGTACTTTTGAGTTCAGCCAGCAGAAGAATGAAAAAACCACAGGCAAGAATTATGGTGGTAAACAGCATGGCCCTTCCGGTAGTTAACATGGTCTGACGTACTGCTTCCCTGGCATCACCGCACTGATTGTAATACCGCCTGAAGTTATGCATAAAATGTACTGTGTCATCAACTGCAAGACCGATCGCTATGCCGCCAACCATTATAGTTGAATAGTCCAGAGGTATTCCTGTAAGTTTCATCAGTCCCAGTCCGCACACTATAGGCAGGAAGTTAGGCGCCATGCTGCATAGACCGATACGAACATTTCCGATCAGCAGAACCATCAACAGCGTAATTACAATCCCGGCAATCAGATAACTTTCTCCCATACTGCGAATAATGGCCGACAGGGTGCGCACGATTATCGATGCAAGGCCTGTAACTGAAACTGTGGTCTGTCCTGTAAATACGGTTCCCAGCTTATTATCCAGCTCAACCAGGGCCTTATCATATGCCACTGCATCAACCCATGGAGCCCTGACAGTAATCCGGGCCTTTCTGTATTCCCTGTCTATGATCTCATCAAGATTTTCACCACCGCCTACTTCATAGAGCAGCAGCTCCTGTGCGATCAATTCCCTATTGTCAGGTATCCTGTACTCAGAAGATCGATCGCTGTTAAGTGCCTGATTAATTTTCTTGATAATGTCTGTAACTGCTGAAGCCCTTCCCACAGGTCTTTCGCCAACAACAAGTGATTCTGCAATATGCTGGACCTGCTCTAATTTTTTCAGGGTATCAGGTTCATAAAGACCGTGCTCCCTGTTTGTATCAAGCACTATTTCTATATTGAAAGAACCTTTCATCTCTTTATCTATCACTTCGGTAGCAACCCGAACCGCTACATCTTCCTTGAGATAGTTCAGAGAATTGTGAGAAAACTTCAGTTGAAGCGACAGGAGCAGAGAACCAATAAAAATAATGACACTGACAAACACTATCTTCCATGGATGGACAGTTGCAAAATCTCCTATACCGGCAAGAATCATATCAAGTCCTGATCCGGTGGAATTATCGGATTTCATACTCTTTTTCCGGACAGGCGTAACAGCCAGCAAAGCAGGCAGACTCACTAAGGAAAAGATAAGGGCCAGAAGGACCCCGACTGCTGCAAATTTACCAAGATTTGCAATGGGAGCTATCCCGGAATTAACAAAAGAAAACAGGCCTCCTGCTGTAGTTAAACTGGTCATAACCACAGCCAGTCCTGAGTGACCCAGTGCAAACGCAATAGCGGTCTCTTTATCACCATTCTGTTTAAGATGCCTGAAATACATCGCCAGAATATGAACGGAATCACCTATACCAACTGCAAGCAAAAATGATGGCAGTACCGTTGAATTCAGTGTTACCGGCGCCCCGAACACAGCCATCAATCCCAGAGTTGTAAATAGTGCACAGTTAACTACAATGAGCGGTAAAAGCACGCCGGATATCCTACGAAATAATATGGCAAAAATTACAACAATCACCAGCGATGTCAAAGCGGTAAAGCGAAACATCGTTTCCATCGTCATTGTTTTCAATACTTCTTCAACAGCAACATCACCGCTAAGATACACTGGGAAGTCTTTGGCACGGAAACGATTACAGATCTTCCCGATGCTTTCCACAAGTTCAGCTTTTTCTTTTTCACTGAGCGGCAGATTTTCATCGTTTGGTGCTGTAGAGAAAAGAACAGGTTTAATTACCATGACAGTAAACGATCCGTCTTCAGATATGATAGTGTCACGATAAAGAGGATTATTCATTACCCTGTCACGAAGTTCCTTCATACCTGTTTCATCTTCGGGTACTCTTTCAAGCAGTTCTTCCACGATAAGCTCGTCATCCCTGCCATATATATATTCTGCATTGACCAGACTGGTGATCTCATCGACATGAGGAACTTCCTCTTCCAGAGCATGATGAAAATCCTTTAATGTACTGATAAATTTTACATCAAATACATTTGCCGGTTTCAGGCCAATAATGACCATCTGTTCTCTGCCGAACTGGCGTCGGAATGATTCATACTGCTTAAGTGCTGGATCGTCTTTATGCAGCAGTCCTTCAGCAGAAGTGTCCATGACAAGTGAAGGAACCTGGGAGGCTGCCATTGCAACGACCAGGATACTGGCAATAATAAAAAGCCATGGCCTTCGGCTTACAAGAAGTCCAAAGTCTGAGAAGCCGGTTTCGATTCTACCGCGAATGTCCTGCGAAATTGTTAACCTCCATCAACTAGTCATTCAGAATTGAAATTAAAAAAACAATGAAAGCTCGACCTGTACATTATCATCATCTCTGAGCGAATGAATAATACTGTCCTCTGACGAGTCAATGACAATAAATGCATCGACTTCTATCTTGAAATTATCACTTAACCTCCGGCTGGACTCAAGAGATATGGACATATCATTGTTATCAAGATCAGTTATCAGTCCCGCAATCAATTCAGTACTTGATGCATCATTCAATGCGATCCTGACTCCTGCCATGATATCATTATCAAAACCGGTGGTTGCGTCCTTACCCCTGTCATCATAGGCCCACTCCCCTATCAGTCCCAGATCAGTGCCGCTTAAGGCTATATGAACGAGAGAATATTCAAACCCTCCAACCGCTGCATAAAAACTCTCCCCCTGTCCTGATCTGTAAATTGACTCCAGCTTTAACAGCCAGTTTCCCTTCACAACCTGAAGATCCAGACCTGTCTGGTCAATCAACTCGTAAAAAGGTCTCAAAACAGGTCTCCCATCTGAATCAATTCCAGGGACAAAAGTGGGTTCTCTTCCTGTACCATTAAAGTGATACATCCCCACATCCCAGTCTCCGATTGTATGGCTGTACCTCAAAGCAAAATCAATATGGCTTTTTTCATCTGAACTCTCATACATAACACTGTCAGTATCAACTACAAGCTGTGAACGAAACCGTCCTTTTTCTCCCGGAAAAGTACGTTCACGAAAATAGGGAAGAATAAAAAAGTCCACCACCCCCCAATCTCTCGGTATGGATACATAGACCATCGGCTGACCAAGCTTGTCCTCTCCGTCAATATATTCCACAAAGTCAGTCTGATTAATTATGTCAACAAGATGCAGGAACTCTGTTACACCCCAGAACACCTTGCTTACCCCCACCCTGAGTTCCCAATTATCACTCAGCCATAAATAGTTCAGTTCCCTGACATCAAAATGGCTCCTCTCGGTGTCCGCGCTATCAGCCCTTATAAACGGAGTAAAGGTAATGCTCGATCCGTTTTTTGTTTGATAGTAAAACTCGGGTTCAATCGCCAGAGAAATATCATGTCTCTCCTGTTCATCAAAAAGCGGCTCATTAAAAAAAAATCTGCCCTCAGCTGTAATATTACCGGACAGTTCAAAGGAATGAGCCCAGGGAATAAAGATCAGCGATAAAACAGTAACCACATAGAATAGATATACAATTTGTTTCATATAATCTGTTATTTGTTCGAAATTCGTTATTCTTTATTCGTTATTCGTTATTCGTAATTCGTCACTCGTCACTTATCTATCATTTCACTCTCTTCAGACTATTCTTACTGAAGTCTTTGTCTTTAAGACCTGTTTGAAATGTATATTCAGAAAATTGGAGCCCTGTGCTCTTTCCGTTTTGGTGGTTGACCATATTCATCTCATCTGCACGCCAGAATCTGTCAAGATATTGTTTGTACCCTTTAAAAGTAAGCGTCTTAAGATGCGAGTTTTTCCGGTCAAAGTATTCGACCTTATGAACACGATATTCTAGTTTGTCGATCCAGCTGACCTGACGGGTGTAACCGGTATTTTTCTTATCTACCGGGTAATACTCAACAACAAAACAGTCTTTATTTTCATACTTCTCATCGCGGAGCCACTTATACGTATACTTTTCCACTTCCTGGCTTGAGATGTCTTCATAGGCAAACTCACTGCCCATAAATGATCCCGACTTGTTGCGGGAACTGATCCGCTTAACTCTTTTTAAAGCCGGCAGATAAAGCCACTGATCATCATCACCTGTCTTATGGGTAAAATTGAGAAAGGCCGTTCCCTTCACATCTTTTGGATTATCAAAAATCATCAGACTCTTGTCACCGTTTCCTGGCACCTCAAGCACTTTCATTCGAATTTTTCGCGTGCTTTCCTGACCATACCTGTTTTTAAGGACCATCAACATGTTTGCTGTCACATCCTTAAATCCTTTGTCACGCCGGTCCATTTCAGTTGCGATAGCAAGCCCTTTTTCTTCCGGGGCTTCAGCATATAAGACTGCAGGCAACAGAATCAATGTTGATATCACACATATAAAAAACTTTTTCATCTCATTTTTTCTCCTTTTATTAAGAGTCTGTCCATATAGTGCTGTTTTAATGCCGTCATGCCCGAGGTTTGTTAATCAGGAATCCAGAATATATTGAAAAGACTGGATTCCCTCTCAAAAACCTGAGGGAATGACAGCACAATGTTTGAATTTATGGATAAACAATCTTTAACCTTTATTATTAACCATACTTTATCGCGCGCTTATCATCCAGGCTGCAGAAAGTTAATATTCCATAAATCATGAGTAATGTTTAATTTAAATATATGTTTATATCCGCTTTCTCCATGATTTCCAGAAACGTAAAATACTCGGCCAGGATAATATCATCAAATATCAAGTCGCTTTTGTTTACTCCAAATGGTTGCATGGACCCACCGCAGATATATATATGCGCACCCAGCTCTCTCAATTGGTTCATTTTTTCCTGAGGAGGTACATGACCGACTTTCGCCATTCCTTTTCTGGCAAATGAAGTGAATGGCTTACCCAGACCGCTGAGCTTTGCCTTAAAATTCTTTTTTAAAACCCTGACTGCCGGTCCCTGAAAATAGAGATATACATCTGTTCCGCTTAACGCAGCACTGACCGCAACTCCGAGGGGTGCAATAAGCTTTTCCAAAGCAGCATCAGAGATCACCATTGCCAGTTTTTTATCATTATCTTCTAGTCTGGATTTTTTTACATAGTACTTTTGATAATTATCCCCAGACTCCAAATCAACAATGCCATGACCGGTCATACGGCTCCAGGCCCTGAAATCATTTTCTATGGCTTCAAAATTATCTGTACTGATCTCCAGCACTTCCCCTTCGTTCATATACTGTAACTGTTGTGAAGCATGGTATATGATAAAAGGAGTAATTGTTTTACCTCTCATATCAATTGTTTTATGCGATGATAATTTACTCATGGGTATCCCCTCCGTATTTGTATTATAAGAACTTCATACTGCAATAATGCTTAAGCATTGTTTAAGATGCAGTACCTTTAACCCCTTTCACCTTTACACTCGCCACAGTTCCAAAAATATCTTTTGCTTCTTCTGCTGATATGTTCAACGTCTCTGTAATTGAGCTTGATATCGGATCATTGATCCATTCTTCAACAGGGATGGACAGCTCATCAACGATGCTGACTTCTATGAACCCCGCAGCTTTTATTGTGTCCAGATATTTTTCCTTTGTTATAGCGCCTGATATGCAGCCGATATATGCATCAACAGATTCCCTGATTTTGTCTGGAAGGGGCTTAGTCAGAACAATATCAGAGACCATTATCCTGCCGCCCGGCTTTAACACCCTGAATGTCTCCTCAAATACCTTCTGTTTGTCAGGTGAAAGATTTATGACACAATTTGAAATAACCACATCAGCTGCATTATCATCAACCGGCAGGTTTTCTATCTCACCAAGCCTGAACTCGACATTTTCGAATCTGCCTTTATTAGCATTCTCCCTTGCCTTTTCAAGCATCTCCGGTGTCATGTCAACACCAATGACTTTTCCTTTTTTTCCTACTTTGTCAGCAGCAAGAAAACAGTCAAGACCAGGACCTGACCCAAGGTCGACAACAGTTTCTCCCTCTTTTAAAGATGCTATTGCTACGGGATTACCACAGCCAAGTCCCAGGTTGGCTCCGTCGGGCATTGATCGGAGTTCCTCATCAGTGTATCCAATTTTTTTGCTGATGTCTTTTGCAGTATCAGGTGTGCCGCAACATGTACTTGACGGACCGCAGCATGAACTCCCCTGCATGGCAACTTTGGCATAGCCCTGTCTCACGATTTTTTTTGTATCCTGTTTTTTCATTTTTCCCCCTTTAATTATGTATAAACGCTTTATTTCATTCCGGCCTGCAAGTCAACTATAACGTTACAGGCCGGAATGATTCATCATTTACCTGCCTGATGAACAGCAGGACGGGAACCAGTTTTTCATCTGGTCTTTGGAACAGCAATGTTCCATAACTTCCTTCACTTTTGATTTTACTTCTTCTCCTTCGACTTCAACACAGTATCCGTTATCAGTTTCACTGACTTTGACATTGCAGCATTCTTTTTTCAATGTATCTCACCTCCTTTCAATATCCTATTATTCTAAAACCATCGAACATCCAGAATAAAAAAAATCACTTCAGAAAATCCTTTATCGAATCAACCACGTCTTTGTTGATTCTGCATCGATACGTCTGCCCTTCCCTCTCACATGTGATCAGTCCGGCATGTTGCAGTTCCTTGAAATGATGTGATATGGTCGAGCGGGAAAGGTTCATGCAGTCGCATATTTTCGTGAATGCCTTTTCCAGCCCCCCCTTGACACTGCAGCAGGATTCACCTTTAAGTTCAAACTCAGATCCGACCAGTGATCCCTCAGGAGAACAGCAGTTCTTATAGATCATCATAAAGATTTTCAGCCTCTGCTCATTGGAGAGTGCCTTAAAGACTTTGGAATAGTTCGATAGTTCCATGATATTAAAATAATCTAATCTAATCTGTTTGTCAAGTATTTTTTTGAAAAATATCCGAGGCCATTAAAACACTAATGGAATCAATGTTTTTTGCCGATACATACACTAAATAGCTGTTTTAAGCAGAATTTTATATGTACATGATAAAACAATGACAATCAGCAATATTATGCAAAGAACCTCCGCATTGAACATACTGTATATTATGTTAATGCTTCTCCTGCTTTCCGGATTTACCTGCCCCTCACATGCTGATAATTCAGAATTTAAGATTATTAAGGTCACAATGGAAAGCACAACAAAAAAAGACAGCGCTGAAACGGTTAAAGACTTTTACGTAAATGCAGGTTATGAGGACGGTCTCAGCGATTCAATGATACTGGATGTATATAGAAAAAAGCAGATCGTAGACAAATTTGCAGGAAATGATGTTGATATTTCCATTTTCGTTGGACAGGTCAGGGTCTTTAAGCTTTATAAAAAAATTGCAATAACCCGGTTGCACGCCCTGACTTCTTCAGACAAAAATCCTGTGCTTGAATACAGGACAGTAATGATCGGGGACTATGTAGTGCCGCAAATCAAAAAAGAAAGTCTCACTTCCGGAATTAACACACTGCCCGCTTCAATAAAGAAAGATCAACTTTCAGATGGCTTATTGCTGCCGTCTCATGTCCTGTTCAGACGAAGCGACTGGAAACTTAAACCCGAGGCACTGGAAATCCTGAACACAGTGAATGACATGGTAAATCAATCAAAAGATAAAGATATTATTATCGAAGGACATTCATGCAGCCTGGGCACTTACGATTATAACCTTGAGCTTTCAAGAAAACGGGCACAAACTGTTGCAGAATATTTCAAAAAAACCGCTGACATACCCGCCGAACGAATTCACATAACATATCAAGGGGAACAGTCACCAGTTGCTTCGAATTTAACAGAAGAAGGAAGAAGAAAAAACCGCCGTGTTGTTATCCGCTTCACCCCGCTTTATTCAAAAAAGAGTTAATATAATTCGTTCCCATCCATTCCGTAATACATGTCTCCGCATCTTCGATATATTATGAAAATCTTGATATCGAAAATATATATCCGTTATTAATAACCTGCAGGTATATGGGAATTGATTATTATGAGAAGTCTTGAAAATTTACTGCAAAATATTTATGATGGCAGTGATACAAAAAACCTGCTTCCCCTGCCCAACTCTGATTCTATCCATATCTTCCCTTTGTGCCTCTCTATTATTCTATGTGCGATGGTGAGCCCCATTCCTTCACCCTTGACCCTGTTGGGTTCCAACTGGTGAAATATCTCAAATATTTTATTTTGATGATCGGGTGCTATGCCAATCCCGTTATCAGCCATACAGTATACTGATTGATTCTTCTCTGTATACCCTGAAATATGTATAACACCAGGGCGCTCCGGATCTGTGTATTTAACTGCATTGTCAAGCAAATTGGAGAACACCTGATTTATCTGAGAGCTGTCCCCTTTACAATGTGGTAACCTTGATATATCAGTCTTTATCTTCATCTCATTCAATTTAAATCTATGGCTATCAACAATATCACTCATCATCGCATTCATATCTATTTCAGCTATCGTTAGTTTATAGCGTCCCAATCGGGACAGAGATAATATTCCTCTTAAAAGTATGTCCATTTTTGAAACACTTGTCCGGATATAATGAAGTGACTCAGGAATATCTTTTTTTACAATTGGAGTTATTTTATCTTTAATGCTTGTGGGAACGTCTGCATGATCGATTAAAGACATCAAATCCTTTACTGAATATTCAAGTTCCCTTCCGTAACCTTCAACATTAACGAGTGGAGATCGCAGATCGTGGGATGTGACATATAATACCTGTTCCAACTCTTTGTTCTTGATCATTAGTTCTGCCGTGAGCCGTTCCTGCTCCTTTTCTGCTGCCTTGCGCCTGGTAATATCGAAACCGAGTTCAAGAACCAGCAGTGAACCATCCGTATCGGTAAATGGATAATCATTTATTTCATAGATTCGCCCGTCAGGCGCGCCATGCCATTCCCATTGCTGAGGTTTTTTGGTATCAAACACTTTAAAGGTTAGACATTTTTCACAAGGCTCATTATGCCCCCAGAGTGACTCATAGCAAAGTTTTCCTGCAGTTTCACCAAAATGCTCTTTATAGTATCGATTTGCAAATTTAATTGTGTAATCAGGAGCCTGCAGATAGACAAATGCGGGCAGTGCATCAAAAAGTGCGTAGAGCCTCTGCCTTTCTGTTGAAATTATATGTTCTGCCTTTTTGCGATCAGTGATGTCTTCGCCGGAAAAAAGAACACCGGTTATTTCACCTGCAGGGTTTTTAATAATTGTGTTGTGAAAAGCAATAATCCTTTCTTCTCCTCCCTGTATCAGCACCGGATTTTCATAATACTCTACCGGTGTTATATCTCCGGCCATTAATTGAAGGAATACCTGATACACTTCTTTTTTTAATCTCTCAGGGAGAAAACAATCAAACCAGTTCTTGCCGAGTATATCTTCCTCCCTGTATCCCAGTATCTCAGAACCTCTTTGATTCACAAGAGTGACGATGCCCTCTACATCGAGCGTCCCCATCATTACTCCTGCTGTGTCCAGATACTTTTGAGCCCTGTTGCGCTCTTCACGTAATGTGTTTTCGGACATTTTAATGTCAGTGATATCGCGAACAAATGCAGCCACAATAGGCGCTTTCCCTGATTTCATTATGACTGCACTTACATCAAGATCTATTATGCTTCCGTCTTTGCACCTGTGTCTTGTTTCAAAACGGTCCTTTCCCTGCTCAACCATTTTCCTTATGCGCCGGTTAATTTCTTCAGGTGATAAAGTGCCTTCTAAGTCCCGTACCTTCATTTTCAGTAATTCCTCTTGCGTGTACCCTGACATTTCGCAATATGAAGAATTTACTTCCCTGAGATTACCCTCGGTATCTGCGAGGATAAACCCATCCATGGTTGTCTGGAGAATTTGTTCGTTTTTATGAAACTGCTGCTCGATTTCGGCAGTATAGACCGATTTTCTCCACAGGAAAAAGGCCAGGAAACAGGTCAGCAGCAACGATCCTGACAGTATAAGCCACGCTTGCCAGGATTGTTGGGATTTAAGATAGAAGGATGATGGGCTAAACAGCATGTGCCATTGACGATCTGCAAGGTCAAAGGTTTTACTCCAGTAAAGGCCTTTCTGAATTTCTTCTTTCCGAGG
>CALZJD010000028.1 GCA_945787795.1 Thermodesulfovibrionia bacterium
AACAATTCAAACAGGCCTTCCGGTCTGATTGCTGAAAAGTTTGGGCTTAAGGGATATAACGCGACTATTACTACTGCCTGCGCTTCAGCGACCCAGGCCATTGGCACGGCTTTTCGGTCAATAGCCAGGGGAGACACGGATGTGATGGTTGCAGGCGGAGCTGACTCGATGATTAATCCTGTAGGGCTTATTTTTTTTCCTTTGCTCGGAGCTGCCGCTGTTTCTTCTCTGGATCCGTCAGACATATGCAGGCCCTTTGACAGAAAAAGGTCAGGGCTAGTGATGGGTGAAGGTGCAGGAATCGCAGTCCTTGAGGAAGAATCTCTTGCGGTCAGGAGAGGGGCAAGGATATATGCTGAAGTTATGGGCTATAGTTCATCCATGGACGCCCATAAAGTAACCGCACCTCATCCAGAAGGCGAAGGTGCCGTGAAATCAATGGCTAATGCGTTGAAAGATGCAGGTCTGAAATCGGATGACATTGATTATATTAATGCCCACGGAACAGGCACGAAACTGAATGATTCGGCAGAGACGCTGGCCATTAAAAAAGTTTTTAAGGAAAATGCTTATAATATTGCAGTAAATTCCAGCAAATCCATGATCGGGCACCTGATACGATCAATCTGGATAATCCTGATCCCAGGTGTGATCTGGATTATGTTCCGAATAAAATGAGATCAAAAATAGTTCGTGCTGCCATTTCAAATTCATTTGGATTTGGCGGACAGAATGCATCAATTGTGGTTAGGAAATATGGAATTTGAAGGATTCGAGGATTCAAGGATTGAAGAATTAAAGAATATGATTATATTTTATTTTTTTCACTCGAACCCTGGACTCCTCGACCCCTTGAACCCTTTAATAATTTGACAGGTTTATAATGCATATAGATTTAAAAGATAAAATAGCACTTGTAACCGGGGGGTCAAGAGGAATCGGACGTAAGACCTGTCTGCTTCTTGCTGAGGCAGGAGCAAAAGTGATACTGAACTACAACAGGTCAAAAGAAAAAGCAGAAGAAGTCAAAAAGGAGATTGAAAGTCAGGGCGGAATGGCAGATATCTTTGAAGCGGATATCTCAGATCCTGAAAAGGTCAACTTTTTATTTGATTTCATAACGAATACCCACAACAGACTTGATATCCTTGTGAATAATGCCGGGATCATCAAGGACAATCTGCTCCTTTCGATGAAGCTGTCAGAATGGGACAAAGTAGTTGATACCAACCTGAAAGGTGCGTTTTTATGCTCTCAAAAAGCTTCAGAAATGATGATGGCAAACCATTCTGGCAAGATTGTGAATATTTCCTCTATTGGTGCAATAAAGGGAGGCAGGGGACAGACTAACTATGCATCAGCTAAAGGCGGTCTTATATCATTTACCCGTTCCTGTGCTGTAGAGCTTGCCGGAAAGGGCATACAGGTTAATGCTGTGTTGCCGGGCATGATTGTCACTGATATGAGCACACGGGTGAGAAAAAGGGCAGGAGATAAAATACTTGAAATGATACCTGCTGCCAGATTCGGAGAACCAGCTGATATTGCAAAGCTTATCGTTTTCCTTTCTTCTTCAAACGCAGATTACATAACCGGACAGGCCATCTCTGTTGATGGAGGCATGAGCATATCGTAATGAAAATATTCCAGGGAGTGGATATTGTTGAGATCTCAAAACTGAAAAAAGTATTCACCCATAATAAAGACTTTGCCATGGATATTTTTACGAAACATGAAAGAGATTACTGTCTGTCAAAAAAAGATCCCTTTCCTCATTTTGCTGCAAGGTTTGCTGCAAAAGAGGCCGGTATTAAAGCATTGGGTATAGGCATGTCCGGTATCGGTATTGACAACACTTTTCAGGAGATTGAAATTGTCAGGAGCAAGGCTGGAAAGCCAGGTCTTTCCCTGAAAGGCTGGACCGAGAAAATAAGCAGGAAAAGAGATATTGATCAGTTAACTGTATCGCTTTCTCATTCAGCTAATTATGCTGTTGCAATTGTCATTATGATGGGGACTTAAGAAGTAAGAACAAAGAACAAAGAATTAATAACTAATAACAATGAGATACCTGTTAATTGACCATATTACTGAATATAAACCGGGGGAATTAATTAAGGGCATAAAGAATGTTGCCATGAGTGAAGATTTTCTGGAATTTCACTTCCCTAAAAATCCTATCATGCCCGGGGTCATGCTGCTTGAGGCGTTAACACAGTTAACAGGCTGGCTGGAGGCGGTTTCTTCTGACTTTAAGGATTGGTTTCTTATCAGCAATGTTAAGAAATCAAGTTTTTACGGTTTTGCCTTACCCGGTGATCAGGTTGAGCTGGAAGTAAAAGCATTACCAGAAGATTCAGGAGAAGGAAGAGTGTACCAGGGAATCGGGATGGTCAACGGGAAAAAGAAAATTTTCACTGAATTTAAAGGTGAAACTATTCCCCTTTCAGATATTGAAGATGAAGAAGAACAGAGGCAGTTTTTTCTGCGGTTGACAAGGGAGGTAAAGCTCTAGATGAATCACAGGGACGTTGTCATTACAGGCATGGGTCTTACCGCACCTCTTGGAAGCAGTGTCGAAGAGAACTGGAACAATATCAAGGCAATGAAGTCCGGGATTGTTCATGAACCACGAGAGGGACTGCCGGATTTCCTGCAGTATGTGGGAAGGACAGACAGGCATTTACTTCCCAGGGATATATCGCCGAGACAGGAAGGCCAGATGAAGTTTCTCAACCGGGGCGCTATTTTCGGATTCTGTTCGGCATGCGAAGCGATATCAGGAACAACTGAAAATATTGCGGACATTTCTCCTGGCCGGAGGGCCCTTTATGTAGCTGCCGGTGATTTTACTAAAATCGGTTCTGAATTCATGTATCCTGCCATGAGTGACTGTGTTGATGATCATTGGCAGAATGCTGACCAGGAAAAACTTAATATTTCAATGCTGAACAAGGTTAACCCATTTTTCCTTCTCGAATCCCTTAACAATAACCTCTTCAGCTTTCTGTCTGCGTTTATCGAATTTATGGGCCCGAATACAAGTCTTGCCAGCCTTTCTCCCTGCGGCGGTAATGCTATGGAGCTGGCTTACAGGAGCATTAAACAGGGTAATGCTGACATGGCAATGGCTGTGGGCTATGGCAGCTGGATTAATGAGGTTATCCTGTATGAACTGGAAGGCCTGGGAATATTATCTAAATGCCGATCAGGGAGAGGTTCTTATAAACCTTTTGACCATAACCGTGACGGTTTTATCCCAGGAGAGGGAGGGGCAGCAGTGCTCCTGGAAGATTCTGAGAAAGCAGCTGAAAGGGGTGCCAGGGTTTATGGAAAAATCAGAGGGGTTGGAAATTGCACGGAATCTGTTGGTGAGAATAAAATGGGTGTGCCTGATGCGGTAAGTAAGAGGAATATTATTTCAACTCTTAATGACGCAGGATTCAGTACGGGAGATCTTGCCTTTATTGTTCCTCATGGAAGCGGGACCAGAAAAGGAGACCGGTCTGAACTCCGCTCAGTCAAACATGTTTTTGAACGTGACGGCTCGAACATTCCAGTGTGCGGTCTTAAGTCTTATACCGGGCATATGGGAGCGGCAAGTGATATTGCCGAGCTCATCTTTGGTGTTCATGCTGTCAGTGATAAAACCGTACCTGCCACACTGAATTTTGAAAAAACAGAAAAAGAGTTTATGGATCTCAACATTTCAGGTTTACCTCAGCCATGCGAAAAAAACCGCTTCTTATCTGTAACCTATGGTGTGGGGGGGCAGTCATCCTCTGTAATTGTTGAGGTCAGCTAACCCCCTTAATTACTGTGCATTTCCATATAAAAAATCATTGTGAAAAAAAAGCGTAAAAAAAAGAGTACTGCTGTAAAGCTTCTGGAATACTCGATTGTCTACCTGATCATCACTATTGCCGGCGCAGTGCCCCTTCGGGGTATGAAGGTTGTCGGTTCCGTGCTTGGTGATATGCTTTTTTTCATATCTTCCAAGCGCAGGAATATTGCGATAGATAATCTGAGCAAGGCCTTTGGCAATGAAAAAAACGATAAGGAAATTAAGAAAATAGCAAGGGAAAGCTGCGGGGCATTTTTTTTAACATTCCTTGAAATCATAAAGTTCCGCCACCTCTTTTCCAGTCCTGACAGGATCAATACGCTGCGTCAGAAGACAAAGGAGGTTGATGAGCTTTTTAAAAAGGCCAGGGAAATACATGATCAGTCAGGAGGATGCATCTTTGTTACTCCCCATATCGGAAACTGGGAAGTACTTCCCCATGTGAGCGCGTTTGTCGGGATTCCCCTTGCTATTGTAGCGAGACCTCTTGACAATGAATACCTTGAAAAACTTGTGTATGCTGACCGCACATCGAGCGGCCAGATACTTATACCCAAAAAGAACGCTTTATTTACTCTTCAAAAAACCTTACGAAGCGGCACGTCCATAGGCATACTTCCTGACCAGAGCACAATGAAGGGAATTGTGATAGATTTTTTCGGAAGGCCTGCAACAACTACCCCTGTCCCTGCAATACTCGCAATTAATTACAAAAGGCCAATTGTCGTAGTTGCCTGCTGCCGAAAGAAAGACGTTGATCAGTATGGCGGATTTGTCAGTGATCCTATATGGCCGGGGGAGTATGTAAGTGAGAAAGCCGAGATATTCAGGATCACGCAGGAAATGAACAGGCAAATGGAAAAAGTAATAAGAAGTTATCCTGAACAATATTTATGGATGCATAACAGGTGGAAGACCTATAAGGGCAAGAAAGCTGTACTATCTGATAGAACGTAGCATCTCTATAATCTGCTGTTAAAGTGTTCATCAGAATAAATGACAGGTTTTTGGATAATATGGTGTGTTAATCTATCGGCTTAAACTCGATGTATTCATAAGGCTCATGAAGATTCTAAGCATAACAGTAATCATACTTCTTCTGTTCATTCCGTCTGCGACATTTTCCGCTGAGGCAGATTCAAACAGCGTATTGCATTTTGGTTATTCCCTGGTCTTTGGTGTGTTCGGTGAGACGCTGCTTCATTACAATTTTGACATGTCCGCGCCTTCCAGGATTTTTTATGCTACGCTCATTGGCAGTATTCCCGGATTGGCTAAGGAAATACAAGATAATTCAGATGATGGGGGTCATTTCAGCGGCTCTGACATGGCCTTTGATGTAGCGGGTGCTTTTACAGGATCAGTGATTTCAAATTATATAAATAATAAAGTCCGGGTTAATGTCACACATCAACCGGATGGTGCTATGATCAGGTTGTCCTATAACTACTAACTCCTTCCTTTCTCTGTTTTCATGCACAAAAAAACCTTCATTACATATGCGGATTACAGGCTTATCTGCATTGAATTAAGCATTTAAATAATGATATCGTAACTGGTGTCAAAAAAGGTCATGATAAGCGCTGGTGAGGCTTCGGGAGAGATGTATGGCGCTATGCTCAGTAAGCAGCTTAAACGGAATTGGCCGGGTATAGAAATTTTCGGCATCGGCGGTCCCAGGATGAAAGAGGAAGGAGTATCTTTACTGGCACCGATCTCCCATGTTCTGGGAATATCAGAAGTCTTCAGCCGTTTGTTTGAAATCAGACAGACCTTCAGAAAAGCAAAATCAGCCCTGATTAAGAGGAAGCCTGATGTCCTTGTGCTTATCGACTATCCTGATTTTAATATTGCCCTAGCAAAAAAGGCCCGGTCCGCCGGGATTCCCATTCTCTATTATGTAAGCCCCCAGGTATGGGCATGGCGCAAGGGGAGAGTAAAGAAGATAGCTTCACTGGTGGATAAGATGGCGGTGCTCTTTCCATTTGAAGTTGATTATTACAAACATACAGGTCTTGCATGTGAATTTGTCGGACATCCTGTTGCTGAGAATATCAACATTCAGCAGTCTAAAGAGGAATTAAAAAAAAGCCTGGCTATCGACCCTGCAACGAGGATTGTTACGATACTTCCGGGAAGCAGACCGAATGAAATCAACAGACACCTGTCCACTATTGTTGAAGTAGCAGATAAATTTAAAGATGATTTTCCTGATATTCAGGTTGTCGTTCCTCTTTTATCAGGGACCAATCTTAATATCGGGATTCCGGACCATATCAAGGTTGTGTATGACCGGACGGTAGAGGCCCTTGCCTGTTCTGAAGCTGCTGCTGTTGCATCCGGTACCGCAACCCTTCAGACAGCCCTTGTGCGTACTCCCATGGTTGTTTTTTATAAAGTATCCCCATTGACCTATTTCATTGGCAAAAAATTGTCATTGGTGAGATTTATTTCCCTTGTAAATATCCTGTCAAATAAAGAGGTGGTAAAGGAGCTGCTGCAGCAGGATGCCAGTGCTGATAACATGTATGCTGAACTGAAAAAAATTATCAATGATGAACCATACAGGAATAAGATGATCAATCGCCTGGACAAGATCAGGGAGATCATGAAAGACAGAAAACCCTCTGTCAGGGTGGCTGATATGGTTGGAGAAATAGCCCGATGGTAGATAGCAGATGATGCTGCATCTATATAATGTATTGTCTGCAATTGCTGTTGTGATGTACTCCCCATGGATCCTGTTCAAAAAAGGGCCTGACGATAAATCAATTTTTATCAGGGAGCGCTTTGGCATGGCCCGGTACAAAAAGACAGATATCTGGATACATGCCGTGTCTGTTGGTGAAGTGATCGCCTGCCTGCCTTTTTTAAAGGCGCTGAAAAATGAATTTCCAAATAAAAAAATTACGCTGTCTACAACCACGTATACCGGCCAGGGAATTGCACAAAAGAACTTTCCTGAAGCTGATCGGATAATGTATGTTCCTGTTGACACAGGCTTATGTGTGGGAAGAGTAGTTCGGGCAATGAGGCCTGAACTGTTTGTGACTGTTGAGACCGAACTCTGGCCCGTACTTACCCGTACCCTGAAAAAGTCGGGATGCGCAATAATTGTTCTGAACGGAAGGATCTCGGAGAAGTCTTTTAAAGGGTATAAAAAAATAGGGTTCTTCATGAATGAAATGCTCTCATATATCGATTATTTTTATATGCAGAGTGATGGGGATGCTGATCGGATCACACTGCTGGGCGCTGAAAAGGAAAAAGTGGGCGTCATGGGAAACTTCAAATTTGATATCTCGCTGGACAACGCCGCCCCGCTTGCATGGCTTGACCATATTACGGGTAAAATATTTCTGGCTGCAAGCACCCATGAAGGGGAAGATGAAATTATTCTCGATGCGTTTTCATCGATTAAAAAAAGATATGAAAAAGTCAGACTCATCATTGCGCCTAGACATCCGGAGCGGTTTAATCATGTCGCTGAGATGATCGAAAACAGGGGACTTACCTATATACGGCGATCACATATTTCCGACGAACGACGCACGACGGACGAAGAAATTCCTGACATCATTCTTCTTGATACCATAGGAGAATTATCAAGGGCCTTTTCCAGAGTATCAATCGCGTTTATAGGCGGCAGCCTTGTTCCTGTTGGCGGACACAATATTCTGGAGCCTGCCTACTGGTCAAGGCCGATAATTTTCGGAACGTATATGAACAACTTTCCTATTTCCAAAGAGTTCCTTGAAAAATCAGCTGCAATACAGGTCACTCATGCTGATAATATTTCAGAAACAGTGGTTGATATTCTCTTAACCGAAGGAAAGGCAGCAGAACTGGGAAAGAATGCAAAAGCTATTGTGGAAAAAAATACAGGTGCCGTTAATAAAGCACTGCAACTGGTAAGGAGGCTCATTGGGACTGCTTAGCGCTCTTTATCATCTTGGCCTGTCCTGCAGGACGTTCGGGTACAAACATTTTAAAAAGCCCGGCAGGCTTCCGGTTAAAGTAATAAGTATTGGAAACATAACTCTGGGCGGGACCGGAAAAACTCCTGCGGTGATACGACTGGCTGAGGAGGCGGTCAAAAGGGGGTTTAGTCCATGCATACTTACGAGGGGGTATAAGGGAAAGGAAAAAGAGACCTGCTTTGTAAGCAGGGGTGACGGACCTGTTCTTGGTGTAGATGAGGCAGGTGATGAGGCCTTTCTTATGGCCGGAAAGCTCAAAGATGTTCCCGTTGTCAAGGGAAGTAAACGATACGAGGCCGGTCTGTTTGCTTTAAGCAATCTTGAGCATAAACCTTCCCTGATGATTCTTGATGATGGTTTTCAGCATATAGCTCTTGAAAGGGACATTGATGTTGTATTAATAGATGGTACAAATCCCTTTGGTAATGAGAAGATGTTTCCTGAGGGACGCTTACGGGAACCTCTTCATGCATTAAAACGTGCTGATTTTGTAATTATTACAAAAAGCGATAAGGCTGAAGTGGATGCACGTACCTATATCAGGGACAAAATTAAAACCATTAATCCTGAGCTGCCTGTGTATATGTCATCGCATCAGCCCTTAAGACTGATGCATATGTCGGGTGAAACAAGGGAATTGAGCTATCTGGATAATAAGAACATCTATGCATTTGCAGGGATTGCAAATATAGAGTACTTTAAATCAACCTTAAAGCAGTGCGGGGCTGAGATAAAAGGCTTTAATAAGTACAGGGACCATCACGTATATTCAGTGAAAGACATTGATAAACTGAAGCAGGATGCTGCAGGGCTGGATATTATTACTACAGAAAAAGATTTTGTTAAACTGAAAGACTTGAATGTCTCTGACAACCTGTTTGCATTGAGTATAGATTTCTCGGTTGATAACGAATTTATTGATTCAATTTTCAGGAGGCTGGCATGATTAAGAGCATAAATGTTAAAACCCGTTCGCACACCGAATTTGTAAACATAACATCTGACGTTCAGAAGATAGTGAAAGAATCAGGAGTCAAAAGCGGGATATGTTATGTCTATGTTCCCCATACAACTGCCGGCGTTACTATCAATGAAGGCGCTGATCCTTCTGTGGTCAGGGACATACAGGTTTTTCTTAACAATCTCGTTCCACACAGCGGGGACTATATGCATATGGAAGGCAATTCTGACGCCCATATTAAAACAACTCTCGTAGGACCATCACAGATCATAATTATAGATGACAGAAAGCTATTACTGGGAACATGGCAGGCCATTTTTTTCTGTGAATTTGACGGGGCCAGAAACAGAAGGGTCAATGTGAAGATTGTGAAGGAATCATAGAGGCATGGCATGCCAGTAATACTGCGATATCAATCTTTGGGAGCGGGGGAGTTCGTGGCATGCCGCCTTTTTTTAAAGTATAATTATAAAAAATACTCCATATATGCTATGTTATGACAGAAATCATATGTATTCCGGCAGAAAGGCCTTATTTTTATAATAATGATTAATAAACTCCTGGTACATATAAGCGTCAATTTGATTGCGTTCGCCCTGATATACAATGCAGGATCAGCACAAAACCTCAAGGGTGAAGGGATAATAAAAGAGTTCACTTTTAAAGACGTGCATGCCGAGACCGGAAGCAAGTGTGACATATGTCATCCACCAAACATGGAAATAGAAAGTTCAAGTGTGTTTCTGAAATCTGATCTATGCTTATCCTGTCATAGCGATGTTGCAGTAGTACTCCCGAATTCAATACTTAAGAGCAGGATTGATAAGATGAATAATCATCCGATAAAATTTTCTCCCCTTGACTTTGATATAAACAAGATTAATCACTCAGTCATCCATGTGGGCAATACATATAGGATTATTGGATCTGCGGGGTCACTGCCCCTGTTCGGTACATCACTGATGTCTGCGGTTGTTGAATGCGCTACATGCCACGACCCTCACGGAAAATCCAGCTTTCCAAATCTGCAGCGGCTTGATAATGACAGGGGTAGCCTCTGTCTTGTTTGTCATTTAGACTTATAACAATTAATCATATGCAAATTGAGCGAAACCCCCTCACATATTATTGCGGTATCCTGGTATTCCTGAATAGATAGAAAACCATAGAGGAGGAAACCCATTGAACGGTTCAAAGCACCGGCACAGCCTTGTATCTCTGACAACTCGATCGACCCTTATCCTGATTATTTTGATACTGACAGCCGGTATGGCCTTTGGACTTGGCATATCATCCACGGAAAACACGTCTGGTTCCTATGCAAAGACAGATATCGCGCTGCTTGTCATGTATGTGTTGATGGCGCTTGTATTTTCATTCCTCTGTTCTATAGCGGAAGCAGTTCTGCTGAGCATGACTCCTTCATTTATTGCGGGTTTGCAACAAAAACAGCCGAAACGGGCTTTGTTACTCAGGAAATTGAAGCAGGAGAATGTAGACCGTTCCCTTGCGGCCATTCTTACGCTCAACACAATAGCACACACCGTAGGGGCGATTGGTTCCGGGGCAAAGGCCACCACCGTGTTTGGCAGCGCTTATTTCGGACTTTTTTCTGCTGCCATGACCTTGATGATCCTTTTTCTGTCCGAGATCATTCCCAAAACGCTGGGTGCTGTGTTCTGGAGAAAACTGGCAGGGTTTACCGCACATTTTGTGCGCGTACTGATCTACCTGCTGTATCCGTTAATTATTGTATCGGAAATGATGACGAAGTGGATCGCTCATGGGAAAAAAATCCATGCATTCAGTCGTGATGAATTCATTGCCATGGCGTACATGGGAGAGAAGAGCGGACACATCAGAGAAGATGAGGCAAGAATTATCAACAATCTTCTTGCACTTGAGTCTCTGACAGCCAGAGACATCATGACACCCCGAACGGTCATTGTGGCGATAAAAGAAAACACGACTGTTTCAGAAGCCCTGAAAAATCTGTCGGAGAAGCCATTTTCACGTCTCCCGGTGTATGGAAAGAACCTGGATGACATGAAAGGCTTTGTTCTGAAGGATGATGTCCTGTTGAACCTCGCTCATGGCAAGGCCGATAGTACACTTGAAACTCTGATGCACGAGATTGAAATGGTATCATCAGAGATGCCTATCCCAAAGCTGCTGGAAATTTTCCTGGATCACCGCTCCCATATTGCACTCGTCGTCGGAACCTACGGCGGAACTGAAGGACTGGTGACGCTCGAAGATGTAGTAGAAACCCTGCTTGGCATGGAAATAGTAGATGAAGATGATGCTGACAAAGACATGCAGTCTCTGGCGCGAAGGCAGTGGAGAAAACGGGCAGAAAAGCTCGGTCTCAGGATTGAAGAAGAATAAGGGGTCCAGTTTTCCAGGGGCCAAGCCTGCCTGCCGGTAGGCAGGGGGTCAACTGTCCTGTTCCAGATACTTCACTTCTTCCCTGCCTTTGTCTTCATCTACAAAATATAATAATATAGCGCCTGCAATAAAGAATATGGAAATTGAAGTGATGCTTACCCGTGATGCTGTATCACTGCTGTAGCCCATGGATTTTATGAGTAACGCTGTGCCTCCCATAACCACAGGACCGAATACAGCAGCAAACTTGCCAAGCATATTATAAAAACCAAAATATTCGGCTGATTTGTTCGCAGGGATGATCTTTGCATAAAACGAGCGGCTCAGGGCCTGGATACCCCCCTGGACAAGACCGATAATGACAGCCAGGATATAAAACTCGTTTTTGCTCTGCATAAATGCTCCCCAGATAGACACAAACAGGTAAACTGCTATCGCAATAAAAATCGCTCTTCTGGCCCCTATCTTACCGCCAAGATAACCGAATGCTATAGCTGACGGAAACCCGACAAACTGGGTAATGAGCAGTGCAACAATCAGGTCATTGGACTTAAAACCGATCGACATTCCATAATCAACTGCCATCCGCACAATAGTGTCTACCCCGTCTATGTAAAGCCAGTAAGCTGCAAGGAATAGAAAAATGGTCTTGAGGTGGCGTATTTCACGGAATGTAATTTTTAACTGCACAATACCTGCCTTTACTGCCCTGATGCCTGAAAGATTTACATCATTTTCAGGTTCTTTCACAAGCAGGAACAGGGGAACGGAAAAGAGCGCCCACCACATGCCCACAGTAAGAAAGGAAAACCTGACAGCTTCCCCTGCATCAGAAAAACCAAACGTCTCAGGGCTCAGTGTCATCCAGACATTAACTGCAAACAGTATTCCGCCCCCGAGATATCCGAATGAAAATCCAAGGGCAGATACATAATCCAGTCTTTTTTCAGAAGCCACTCCTGTTAGTAATGAATCATAAAATATATTGCCTCCTGAAAAACCCACAGAAGCGATAACAAAAAGCATGATCGCCAGGGGCCAGTCTCCTTTTGAGACCATATACAGAGATGAGGTCATTACTACTCCCATATAGGCAAAGAACATGAGGAACTTTTTTTTGGCCGATCCTTTGTCAGCTATAGCCCCAAGCACAGGAGCGATAATGGCCACAATGACCCCGGCAACAGAGTTGGCAAGTCCTAAGCGGGCTGTGCTTATGGTCGGATCAGCACCTGCGCTCCAGTACTGTTTAAAAAAAATCGGGAAGAATCCGGCTATGACTGTTGTAGCAAAGGCTGAATTTGCCCAGTCATACAATGCCCATCCAAATACC
>CALZJD010000029.1 GCA_945787795.1 Thermodesulfovibrionia bacterium
CACGCAAAGGTTGTTGAGCTCATCAGAAAGGCTGAAACAAGGCACAACACTTCTGTTGCGATACTCCAGGATTTGAAAGGGCTCAAGATCAGAGTAGGCCCTTTAAAAAACGCTTCCATCTCACTGAAGAAAAATTCAACACTATATATTAAATCCGGCACTGCCCCGGGAGACGAAAAACAGTTATCCCTTTCCTACCGCAACCTTATCAGGGATGTAAAGACCGGAGATGAAATTCTGTTTGATGACGGTCTGATTAAGATGGAAGTAACAGGCAGAAAAGACACAAGGTTGATCGCAAAAGTAATAGAGGGCGGTCTGTTAAGAGAAAAAAAGGGGGTAAATCTGCCGGCCACAAAAATATCAGGATCGGTCTTTACTAAAAAAGACAGGGACGACCTGATAGTGGGAATTAAACTTGGTGTTGATTATGTGGCGATGTCTTTTGTGCGATCAGGAAATGATATAAAGAGAGTCAAAAACTGGCTCAGGAAAAACAGGGCAGATATACCTGTTATTGCCAAAATCGAAAACAGACATGCCCTGGAAAATATAGATAACATCATTGATGCATCTGACGGTCTGATGGTTGCAAGAGGTGACCTTGGCGTTGAACTTCCCCCGGAAAATGTACCACTTATCCAGAAAGAACTGATAGAAAAATGTAACAGTGCAATGAAACCTGTTATCACTGCCACACAGATGCTTGAATCCATGACCGGCCATTCAAGTCCAACCAGAGCGGAAGCTGCTGATGTTGCTAATGCGGTACTGGACGGCACTGATGCATTGATGCTTTCCGCAGAAACATCGATCGGCCGGTACCCTGTTGAATCTCTTAAGATGATGCACAGGATTATTAAGGCTGCGGAAACAAGAAAACCCCGCGCCTATAATGATGAAACTGCTTCATTACATTATGCCCGGGCCCTTGCTGAGGCCGCCTGTTCTTCAGCACATGATATAAAGGCAAAGACAATAGTAGCTTTCAGTCAAAGCGGATTTACTGCCATGCTGGTATCTAAATTCAGGCCATATGCCTCAATCACGGGCGTTACGAACAATGATGCAATCCGGAGAAGAATGAACCTTTATTGGGGTGTTCACCCGTTAGTCATGAAACTGCCGGGTAATTCGGATGAAATGATATCAGTATCAGAAAAGGTCCTCCTTAAGAATGGGATAGTGAGAAAAGGAGACTCGATAGTCATTATTGCCTCTTCTCCCTTTACCCTGGGAGGAAAGACAAACATAATGAAGCTCCATAAGGTTGGTTACTGACACCAGTGTCGTGTCAATCCTGGTTTATCGGATTGACTGGATTGTCATAACACTAGTCTTCAGGAATGGGGCTGTAAAAAGATTTCATTTTGTAAGCCTTTGTAAAATATTCCCTGGACTTATCCATTTCCTGCATTTCATAGTAGGCATATCCCAGGAAATAATATGCCTTTGGTTCGGGATTGACTCTTACATAGTCCTCGATCATTGATATGGCATCTGCTTTTTCACCTTTGTAAAAAAGTGAATATGCCTCTTCCAGTGTTTCTGCACATACCGGCATCATGGTAAGGAAGATGAACAGGAACGCTGCTGCGCCTAATATAATTATTTTCATGCTAACCTCCTGCAAAAAATTTAATTCGGTATATTGTAATATTTTTCAGATATTATTGATAGGGTTAAAATCACAATTTCCCGAAGATCATTTTCCGCGCACACATACAGTCCTTTTTCTGATATTCCTGCCGGATGGAGTGAAGGAATTCATAATTCTTTCAGCAGGTTCCGGAACGTCTGTTCCCATCTGCACGCCGGCAGCCGTACATGACAGTGTGATATATAATAATCGTATATCACCTGTTAATTACTTAAGGTTTTTTCCACGCCCTCCTGATCTTTTATTATATTTTGCAGCTCGATTTTCTGTCTTCTCACCAGGTCCCTGTAAAAGGGTGAAGAATATTGTGTCGGCACAGTTCCCTCTTTAAAAAATTCCAAGATTTTTTTTGTCTGGTTTGTAGCAAGGAGACCGGTCTCAGGATCGATCACTCCTGTGACAATCCCATCAGGAATGGGGAAGGGCTTTTTCCCATCACTGCTCCTGCTGTCAAATGGAGCAATTTCGTCAAGTATATCCTATGAACCATGCATCCCTGTACTCATTTGTGGTACCGGTCTTGCCTGCAACAGACCTTTTAAGGGCCCTGGCACGCCAGCCCGTTCCTTTCTTTACTACATCCTCAAGCATTGATGAGGTAAGGTAGGCGGTTCGGGGGTCTATGACCCTTTCATTTGTGGGCTGGTTGTTTTCAATGATGTTATCATCAGAATCTACAATATATTTGATCGAGATGGGGTTCGGTTTCCTGCCTCCGTTTGCAAAGACACAAAAAGCTGATGTTATCTCAAGTGGACTTATGCTCAGGCTTCCAAGGGCAAGTGTCAGGTTCAGCGGGAAGGGACCCTTGATCCCGATTTTGCGCGAGAACCTGATAGCATTATCTATCCCTATCTCTTCAAGAAGTTTTACCGTTACTATATTTCTTGAATGAATAAGAGCTTCCCTGAGCCTTGTAGCGCCATGATACTTTTCATCATAATTTTCAGGTTCCCAGTCTCCAAATTCCTCGCTTTCATAAATAAGTGGTGCGTCAAGGATCAGACTTGCCGGAGTAAGATCGTGGTCCATTGCAGTTGCAAAGATGACAGGCTTAAAGGCAGACCCTGCCTGCCGTTTCGCAAAAACAGCCCTGTTAAACTCGCTCTTGCTGAAATCATACCCTCCTACGATGGCCCTGATATAGCCTGTTGAAGGCTCCATCGCCACCACGGCACCCTGGACAAGCGGTTCCTGGTCAAGAATAAAAACAGGTTTGTCCTTGCCTATCTTTATTACCCGAACATTGATCAGGTCTCCAGGCTTGAGGAGGTTTTTAAAGCTGGCAGATGTATAGCTCTTTATTACATTGCCTTGTGCGTCTATAACTTTTCTGATCCACATGGAATCTTTAACATGGATTTTGCCTATCAATCCCCTTGCCTTTACCGTTGCGTTTGATTCATTTACCTGCAGAACAGTGGCGGTCAAAAGCTCCCCGGGTTTTAAAACGGTCTGTTCGTATGTTTCTTCACTGTTCAGCTCTTTGTTGACATCAATGTCTTTATGACCGACAGGTCCCCTGAAGCCCTGTCTTTTATCCAGATTTCTCAGTCCCTGTTTAAGTGAGTCTACTGCTGCGAGCTGTATTTTTTTATTAAACGTGGTATGCACCTCAAGCCCGCCTTTATATATCATTTCAAAACCATATTCATCTTCAAGGTATTTCCTGATGTATTCAAGAAAATAGCTTGGAGAATATTCAGAATACCGGACGCTTGAGAGATAAAGGGGTTGTTCCTGCGCCTGGGTTGCCTGTGCTTCAGTGATATATCCTTCATACTGCATTCTGCTTAAGACAATCCGCTGCCGTTCTTTTGCCTTATCAAGGTTGCTGTAGGGAGAGTATTTGCTCGGGGCCTTGACCAGACCACATAAAAGTGCTGCCTCAGCAAGACTGACTTCTGAAACTGACTTGCCGAAATATGACCTGGCTGCCATTTCTATACCATATGCGCCGTGACCAAAATATATCTTATTAAGGTATAACTCAAGGATTTCCTCCTTGGTGAGGTTGTTTTCTATTCTGTAGGCAAGCGTGGCTTCTTTAAGTTTTCTTACAACAGTTCTGTCAGGGGAGAGAAAGACGACCTTTGCCAGCTGCTGGGTTATGGTGCTGGCTCCTTCCTTGATCCGTCCCGCCATAATGTCCTTTGAAAGAGCCCTGACAATGGCGAAATAATCAATGCCTTTGTGAAGCCAGAACCGTGAGTCTTCTACAGCAATGATGGCCCTGATAACAGACTCGGGTATATCTGAAATACTGACGTGCACACTTTTTTCGATTTTAAATTCCCCAATCAGGGAATTATCATCGGCATACACTTGTGTACCGCTCGCAGGGACATATCCCTTGATCTCCTCTAACCGGGGAACACCCTGGACCAGGGCAACGTAACCGCCTGTAAATATACCGGCGAGCACAACTATAATGAACAGGCTGGACCTGATAACATATTTTTTCATCTCGAAAAATTATAGTCCCCGTAAAGTGTAAGTGTCAATTTATCCAAATAAAGGCGGGATAACATGCAGAAGGCCGAATGAGACTTAATTAATCTTATAATTACTCGGATAGGCACAAAGGCACACAGTAAAAAAAAATTAAAATATTTTCCATGTATTGTTGTTAAAACTTTGTGCCTTTGTGCCTTTGTCACTGTGCGCCTGAGTAGTTAATTATTCCTCAACTAGAGAAATAGCCTCAACCGGACAGTTTTCTTCTGCAGCTTCGCAGCAGTCCTGGATATCGCATCCTTCAGGGTCCACAACCTTTGATATATCATCTACAAGGTTAAATATACCTGGACAAATATCCTCACAACCACCGCAGCCAATACATAACTCTTCGTCAACAACAGGTCTCATAGTAAATTCATGTATTTCGCATATTTCTCAGATTAAACAGATTTTTCATGTATATTGTCTGAATCTGTGTAATCTGTGGATTATGTAGTTTTCACCTCATTCATTATTGCTGCAGCCAGCATGGGAAACATGATCTCATGATGTCCGGTCAGGGCATAGGAGTTTCCTCCTGAGATAACAGGCCGTCTCAGTACATTTTCGCGAGACCGGTAATGCTGTATAAAATCCATATTAACGCTCGTAAAATTCTTCACTTTATGTTTGAGGTTTCTTGTTACGGCAATCGCTTTTAAAAAAACTTCAGGGAGTATTACTGCTGATCCAAGATTGATATAGACTCCTCCCTGAAGATCAGAGATGACTGATGAAAAGAGCTTGAAGTCCCTCATGCTTCCTTCACCGATAGACTTTCCGTCAGCTTCAGGGTGCATGTGGATAATGTCTGTCCCAATTGCAACATGAACCGTGGCAGGGATATTCAGTTTTTTTGCAGAAGCCAGGATGCTCAATTCTTTATACGTGAATGTACCATTTAAAATACAGTCTCCCATTGCCTTGCCAATACCGTATCCTTTATTCACCCCTTTGTTCATTGCCTGATTTATTCCCTTGCCGGTTTCTTCGGCCATACCAAAGGTTCCTTTACATAACTCAATGTCAACGTCTTCAGAGGTCTGTCCAATCAGGGCCAGCTCATAATCATGGACAATACAGGCACCGTTCATGGCAATAGCAGATATGATGCCCTGTTCCATAAGGTTGATAATTATTGGGGACAGTCCTACTTTGATGGGATGCGCTCCCATGCCAAGGACAACGGGCCTGTCTTTTTTATGTGCCATGGCAATGGCTTTTACTACAGATTTGAAATCTGCAGCAGAGAGAATATCAGGCAGGCTGTTAATGAAATCATTGAAGCTGCCTTCTGAAAAATGCCTGCCCCCCTTATCGAGCATGACTTTGCTTCTTCTGGACTTCAGCCGGCAGGTCTTAACATTTTTTAAAGATAGGGGTCTGTATTTTTTAGGCACACAAAAATATAACGTGCAGGGGATTAATAGTCAAGGGAGATACATTGATCCTATCAGAGTTCAACTTCGATAGCTGATTTAAGGTATAAAAATCTTCGTGCGATAATACTTGAGTTCCTCTATGGATTCCCCGATATCCTTGAGGGCTGAATGGGCCTTTTCTTTTTCAAACATGGGCAGGTCAGGATACCACCGGGTACAGATCTCTTTTATGGAACTGACATCGATATTACGGTAGTGAAAGTAATCTTCCAGATCCGGCATATATTTGATCAGAAACCGGCGGTCCTGCCATATTGTATTACCGCACAGAGGTGATGCCTTGTGATTAATATGTTTTTTAATAAAATCAAGGGTCATCATCTCTGCGTCTTTCATACCGAGATCAGACTTTTTCACTCTATCTGTCAGGCCTGTTTCCCTATGACAGTTCGTGTTCCACTCATCCATGGAGTCAAGCAGTTCGTCTGTCTGGTGTATGGCAATCACAGGCCCTTCAGCAACTACGTTCAGGTTGAAATCTGTAACTAACGTAGCAATCTCCAGGATCGTGTTTTCCGTTGGATCAAGTCCTGACATCTCAAGGTCCATCCAGACAAGGGTGGACTGTTTCGGATCTGTAATTTTAATATTCAAATTATCGCTCGTTCCTGCCATGACTTTTTTTCATATCCCGTATTCATTTGTGAATATAAGAAAATAGCATAATCAGCAGATAATGCCAATAGATTAAATAATATAAGGATTCAAGGGGTCAAGGGTTCGAGGGGACAAGTGAACAGATAAAAGATTAAAGATTTCTTAAATGCAGTATTAATAATAATTGTTCCTTTCACTTTACCCCCTGCCTGTAGGCAGGCTTGGCCCCTTGAACCCATGACCCCTTGAATCCTTTTTAGCATTTAAAAGGGAGATCAGCCACATATCACATTACAGGACTCTCTTTAATTGGCAATCGAAATCATTAGTGTATAATACCCCATGCCTACCCTGTACCTTATAGATGGTAATTCCTATATATACCGTGCCTTTTATGCAGTGCGGGGCCTTACTGCCTCGGATGGTACACCCACCAATGCGATTTACGGGTTTATTAATATGGTTTTCAAGATTTTGAGAGATAAAAGACCGGACTATTTCTCGATCGTTTTTGATACGCCAGGGCCTACCCACAGACATGATGCATTTGATGAATATAAGGCCCACAGGCCTGGCATGCCTGATGAGCTGAAGGCACAGATACCGCTTATTAAGGAGATTGTGGACGCCTTCAGGATCCATACGATCGAGATGGAGGGATATGAAGCTGATGACCTTCTGGGGACCATTGCAAAGATGGCCGAGTCAGAAGGCTTTGATGTGCTTATTGTGACCGGTGACAAAGATATGTGCCAGGCCGTAAGTCCCAAAGTTAAACTCTATGACAGTATGAAAGAGAAGATTACCGAAGAAAAAGATGTTATTGAAAAATTTGGTGTTCCCCCGATTCAGTTCCCTGAAATAATTGCCCTTATGGGTGACGCATCTGATAATATTCCCGGTGCCCCGGGTATTGGAGAAAAGACAGCCGTCAAACTCCTCAAAGAGTTTGGTAATCTGGACAAACTGCTTGAACACCATGCTGAGATTAAAAACACAAGGGCGAGAAATTCCGTGGCCGGCAATATGGAGAATATCAGACTGAGCAGGGAACTTGCCACGATCCATTCAGATATGAAACTTGACCTTTCCCTTGATGAGCTGAAACGTGAGGAGCCGGACTGGGCAAGGCTGAGAGATTTTTTCAGGGCCCTGGAATTCAGAAGCCTGGCCAGGCTTATTCCTAATGATACATCTGCAGTTGTAAACAGAACTGAATATATAACCGTTACTGACAAAAAGACCCTTAAAGAGATGCTGAAGTCAGTCAAAAAAGATATTGCCATTGATACAGAGACGACTTCAGCAGACCCCATGAAGGCCCAGCTTGTCGGGATATCCCTCTCAGCACTCCCTGAAAAAGCTTTTTATATCCCTTTGGCCCATTCCTATCCGGATGTGCCGAGGCAGCTCAATAAAAAAGAGGTGCTTGATGCGTTGAAGGCAATTATTGAGGACCGTACCATCGGCAAGACAGGCCATAACATTAAATATGACCTTATTATTCTTAAGAATGAGGGGCTGAATCTAAAGGGGATACGCTTTGACACAATGCTGGCATCGTATCTCTTAAATCCAAATAAGGCAAACCACAACCTTACCGGCGTTGCCATGGAAAGACTGGGAATGAAAAAGCTCTCTTTCAGCGATGTGCTCGGCAAGGACAAAAAGGACTTCAGCGAAGTCACTATTGAGAAGGCCACTGAATATTCAGGCGAAGATGCTGCAGCAACACTGATGCTTAAAAATGAGTTTGAACCTGAAATCGAGAAACAGGGACTGTCAAAACTTCTGAACGAAATGGAGATGCCGCTTATTGAGGTGCTCGCAGACATGGAGATAGCCGGTGTCAGGATAGATCTTAACCTGATGGGAAGTTTTTCAAAGAAGATGGCTTCAGAATTATCCAGTATTGAAAAGAGGATCTACTTTACTGCCGGGGAAGAATTTAATATTAACTCTCCCAAACAGCTGCAGGAGATTCTCTTTGAAAAACTGGGATTAAAGCCGATAAAGAAAACCAAAACAGGTTTTTCCACAAATGCTGACGTGCTTGAGCAACTTTCCCTTCAGCACGAACTGCCTAAGGAGATCATTGAGTTCAGGACATTATCAAAACTAAAAAGCACGTATGTGGATGCGCTGCCCAGACTGATAAATCCCAAAACAGGCAGACTGCACACCTCATTTAACCAGACCGTGACAGCTACGGGAAGACTGAGCAGCTCTGAACCGAATCTGCAGAACATACCGGTCAGGGGTGCGTGGGGAAAGCGGATCAGGGAGGCATTTATCGCTGATAAAGGTAACTTTCTCCTCTCATCTGATTATTCCCAGATAGAGCTCCGCATCTTTGCCCATCTCAGTGAAGATCAGGGACTTCTCGAGGCGTTTAGAGGTGATGGTGACATTCATACCCGTACCGCCAGTGAGATTTTTGATGTTGATCCTGAAAAAGTGGACAAAGACATGAGAAGGAGCGCCAAGACCGTTAACTTTGGCATTGTGTATGGCATCAGTCCATACGGGCTGAGCCAGCAGCTCAGAATTCATCCGGACGAAGCAAAGCAGTACATTGATGCATATTTCGCCAGGCACAGCGGAGTAAAAAAATATATTGACGGACTCATTACAGATGCTACTGAGAATGGGTATGTTACTACATTATTCGGCAGGAAGAGGGCGATACCAGAGCTGAGAAGCACAAACAGGAATATGAAGCAGCTCGGAGAGCGGCTGGCAACAAATACCCCTATCCAGGGATCTGCAGCTGATATAATTAAGGTATCAATGATTAATATATGGAGAAGATTGAAAAAGGAGAAACTTACATCAAAAATGCTTTTGCAGGTCCATGACGAACTCCTGTTTGAGGTCCCTGAGAAGGAAGTAAAAATAATGGAGAAGCTTGTCAGGAACGAGATGGAAAATGCCGTTGAACTTATGGTCCCTATCAAAGTGGATATGGGTACAGGCAAGAACTGGGCAGAAGCACATTAAAACAATTGTTGAACTATGTAATTCCGGAGGAAAACCATTCCATCAGTTTTAGGCAATACATCAGGGCTTAAGAAGGGCGATGTAAAGACACTCGAGAGAATTTACAGAAAGCGCATCCCAAAAGAAAAGGCTTTAACAACAGATCTTGCCGGTATACTGGCAGAGTGTTCCCGTTCAATAGGCCGTCAGGTGGGGGTCCTGGTCAATAGAACAGGCGGTATCTATCATGTGATAGTGGGTGACGCAAAAGGCATTTTCATTCCTGAACTTGCCAATTATCCTCTTGGCAGAAAAGTCCTGCGTGGACTGAGATTGATCCATACGCATCTTAAGAGTGAAAAAATAAACCAGGACGACATTACAGACCTCTCTTTATTACGACTGGATGCCCTGATAGTGATCGGGATGAAAAACGGACTCCCTGATACTGTTTCACTTGCCCATCTTTATTCAGACAGGAAAGACGCAACATATGAAATACTGGGGCCGGTTCCCTATCATGGTATGGACAGGGAGTTTCAGGATTTTGATCAGTTCATTGCCATGATTGAAGAAGGGCTCCTGTCACGAAGGACAGGGTATCATGTTGAGGATAAAAGAGAAAGGGCTGTCCTTGTCAGTGTGTCAACCGGATCAAAATATGACCAGGAGGATTCGATGGAGGAACTCAGGGAACTTGCAGAGTCAAGCAATGTCATTGTCCTTGATACGGTCCTGCAGAGGGCAAGACAGATCAATCCCAGGTATCTTATGGGTGAGGGCAAACTGAAAGAACTTGTGATTCAATCCATGAACACAGGGGCGACCCTTCTGGTCTTTGATCAGGACCTTAATCCCTCACAGACCAGGGCCATAGGTGATGTGACGGAGCTGAAGGTGGTAGACCGTTCCCAGCTTATACTGGATATATTTGCCAGGCGTGCCCACAGCAAAGACGGAAAAGTACAGGTCGAGCTTGCCCAATTGAAATACAGGCTTCCCAGGTTAACCGGAAAAGGTACAGCCATGTCAAAGCTTATGGGTGGTATAGGAGGAAGAGGGCCGGGTGAGATGAAGCTGGAGATCGACCGCAGACGGGTAAGGGAAAGAATCGGTCTGCTTGAAAAGCAGTTAAAATCGCTTAGCCGCGCACGAAAGCAGAGAAAGGCAAAAAGGGTCTCTCAGGGTCTTCCCATTATTTCGATTATAGGTTATACAAACGCAGGTAAATCTACCTTGTTAAACAGCCTGACAAGAAGCAAAACTATTGTGGAAGACAAGATGTTTGCCACGCTGGACACAGCCAGCAGGCGGTTGAGGTTTCCAAAAGAAAGAGATGTCATCATTACTGATACGGTCGGTTTTATCCGTGACCTTCCCAAAGATTTATTCGCTGCATTTAAGGCGACGCTTGAGGAACTGGAAGATGCAGATTTGTTAATGCATGTTGTGGACATATCCAATCCCCGGTTTGAACAGCATATAAAATCGGTTGAGAAAATTCTATCAGAGCTTAAGCTCTCTGATAAACCGGTATTGCTTGTGTTTAACAAGGAAGACCTGGCTGATAAAGAGGATATAAAACCTGTCTGCAGCAGGTATGGTGCATTGGCCGTTTCAGCATTAAAAATGAAAACACTATACCGTCTGCTTATTGCGCTGGAAAATAAAATATGGCCTATGTAGACATGTGCAGGTACTACTACAAGAAAATGCAGGTAATAAACAGACTCTTCTCTTGACAAGAATGATTCCAATTTGATAATGTCTATTTAAATGGAATCGATACCTGGAGGTGTATGATGCAAAAGTACAGGGATAAGGGACTCAAACTCACTCCGCAACGGCTTGCAATTTTTGAATATCTTGATGGAAATAGGAGCCACCCCTCTGCCGAGGACATTTATACGGAGATAATAAAGAAATTTCCCATGATGTCTTTTGCCACTGTCTATAACACGATTGAGACGTTAAAGAAAAAAGGAGATCTGGCGGAAATTACCATTGATCCTGAAAGAAGGCATTATGACCCTGACACGAGCCATCACCACCATTTGATCTGTAAAACATGTAAAAAAATAAAAGATATTCACAGCGATTTTTCGATTCATATACCGGAAGACCAGAAAGGCACATTTGAAGTGCTTGATAATCATATTGAATTTTATGGCATGTGCCACAAATGTAAAACGAAAGGAGAATAAAAATGGCTACATTTAAATGTGAAAAATGCGGAGCTGTAAAAGAGGGAAGGTGTAAACCGAAAGAATGCCCCAAATGCGGTGAAAGCGCAACCATGAGTAAACAGGACCAGTCCTGTGGTTGCAAATGTGGAAAATAAGAGTATAATCGGCACAAGGAGGATGAAATAATGGCAAAAATGAAAAAAGTCTATGCCTGTAAACTCTGCAATGCGTATATGACCAAGGATGCAGATGAGACAACACCTTTATGTTGCGGCAGGGAAATGACCGAAATGGATGAATTGTCAGAAGATGAAATCTATGAAGAGAAAGAATCATCTGGAGGCATGTAGTGATAAATTTTTATAAAGGGAAGGAGCACCATGTCACTGAGTAAGGCTATAGAAACAGCAATTAAAATGGAAACAGATGCAATGAAATTTTACCGGGAGGCAGTGGCCAAGACCACCCATCCTCTGGGAAAAAGAATTTTTGAAGGATTTGTTGTTGATGAAATGAGGCATCTGAAGATGCTTCAGGACATTATGAATGATATGAACCTTGAGGTTAAGCTCGTTCATCCGAAACAGGACATCAAGACGATCTTTTCAGAACTCAAGGATGAAATGATGCAAAGGGTAACCGCAACATCCAGTGAAAAAGATGCAGTGAAAATAGCACTTGATTTTGAGCGCGGCGGTTACCATTTCTATGAAAAGGCTGCTGAGGAAGCACAGGAAGGAAAAGAAAAAGAGCTTTTTGAGGTTCTTAAAGTTGAAGAGAAAAGACATTATGAACTTCTTGAAAATACCCACAGGTTTCTAGAGGATACAGGAGACTGGTTTATGTGGGAAGAGCATGGAATTCTTGAAGGATGATGGTCAGGGGAAAACTGTAACGTAAATAAGTTGCAGTTGCTGCCGGTAATTAATATTAAATTCTTTCATTTTCAAGAAGTAAATCTAAATTCATTTTTTCAGGAGGTTTAACATGAAGTACAGATGCACGATTTGTGATTATGTGTATGATGAGGAGGCAGAGGGAACACCTTTTAAGGATTTACCGGACGATTGGGTCTGCCCTGTCTGCAGCGCATCAAAAGAAGATTTTGAACCTGTAAGCTGAGAAGAGATCAATCATCCCTTTGTCAGGTGATGATGTGCCTGTTAGCATCGATTAACGAATAACAATTAACGTATAACTTTTTCATCTAGGAGGAAGAATGTCAAAATCAGAACAAAACTTGCAGGAGGCATTTGCAGGGGAATCACAGGCAAACAGAAAGTACCTGGCTTTTGCCAAGCAGGCGGAAAAGGACGGATATGCTCAGGTAGCAAAACTGTTCAGGGCAGCTGCTGCAGCTGAAACCGTCCATGCGCACAGTCATTTAAAGCAGCTTGGCGGGATTAAAACCACAAAGGAAAACCTCGAGGCAGCAGTCGGGGGAGAGGCCTTTGAGTTCAAGGAAATGTATCCGGAAATGATTAAGGAGGCTGAAGAGGAAGGTCATAAAGGGGCATTACGCAGCTTTAACTTTGCCAATGAAGTAGAAGAAGTCCACCATGATCTGTACCAGAAGGCCCTTGATAATCTTGGCAGTAATGAAGAGACTGATTATTATGTATGTGATATTTGCGGGTATACAGCAGAGGGCAGTGCACCTGATGAATGCCCGGTGTGTAAAGCCAAGGCTAAGGCATTTAGAAAGATAGACTAGTTATTAATTATCCCAAGGGACACATTCTGTTACAGGATGTGTCCCTTTTTTGTATGCTTCGCAGCTTCATTTAATCAAAAGCATGATTTAAGCTGCAATCGTGGACCTGCTGTAAATCTCTACAGGGACATTACATGCCAACGGAAGGGCTTATTGCAATGTAGGGGCTTATTGCAATAAGCCCCTACATTGCAAGCTTCTTTAATTCTGCTTCATCTATCTGATACTCACTTGCCAGGTGTTTTGCCGTAGCTCCTGTCTGGCTCATGACTTCATTGACATAGTCCTTAAAAGTGATCTGTTTTTCGCAGGTCTCAAAATAGTTATTCAGGACCATGGCAAGCCCTTCTGAAGGGATCCTGTATCCCTTTCGTGTAGCCTGTTTTTCGCCAGTACTCTCAGGGATACCCATTACCACAATTTTATCATCAACAGTTATAAAACGAATATTATGGACCATGAGGCAGCTGCTGTATAACACCTGTGCTCCGGCTTTTGTATATAGATACCCTATATGAAGCCTGTCAGGGAATTTGGGCAAAAGATACGTGAAATTGATCCCTTCCTTAACACGTCTTTCTATGGTAGCAATAATATCTCTGGTCATCTTATTATCTTCTCCAGCAGGCATCCTCCCGGTAATGCAGCCTCTGATGTCTTCCTTTGCATCCATCATGGAATCCAGTACATTCAGGAAGTACTCCTGTCTCGTAAGAATTTTAGTTGCCTTGCCAACCTCCAGGATCAGTTTGTCCCGCTGCTTTCCCTCCTTTATGCTGTAAATAAGGAGAATGATAGTTGCAATGAGCAGGATTGATTCAAGGGCAAGCAGTCCAATTTCAAGCGTCATAAAACTAGGTATCGTTTTATACATAACTAAATTTAGCGCTCCGTTATATACCCTGTTCAAGATTTGCATATAACAAACTATTTACACAGAGATACAATAAAACTATAAATATTATTTGGCATTCAGGCTTCTGATATATGCCACAATGCTTTTAATTTTCTCCTCACCAAGCGATTCATTCCAGTTCGGCATTCCTCCGGGTCTTCCCTCTGCTATGGATTTGTAAATATCTTCATCAGTGCCGCCATATTTCCATTTGCCGTCAACAAGATTTGGACATATTCCTCCCTTACCGTTTTCACCATGACAGTTCAGGCATTTCTCCTCATAAATTGAAGCCCCCTGTTTGACCTGTTTTGCGACATTGGAAGTTCCGCTGGATGTAGCAGTCTTGTCCTCGGTACATGAAGTGACAGCTAAGAACAGAACAGACATTAACAGTAATGAAACGCACGAAAGAAATCTTTTCATACATCCTCCTTCTTTTTTATATAAACACTATTTTCAATTAATAAATGAAATGGATCTTTTACTTTTGTTATCTGCATACAAGACTAATTTAGCCTATTTAATTATTTTGTCAAGGGGAAAAGGCATTTATAAGATTTTACTATGAATGATTCAGAAATTGTTGTACTGTTTGATTATTTTATGTAATCTATCCTCTACCAGGGTCCTGATTTCATCAAGGCGTGTCTGGTCTGTGGCTTCAAATCGAAGGACCAGCACAGGTTGTGTATTTGATGCACGAATCAGGGCCCAGCCGTCATCAAATTTTATTCTGATACCATCTATTGTAATTGACTCATATTCATTAAATGCATTCTGGGCTTTTTCTACTATCTGAAATTTAATATTGTCAGGACAGTCAAATCTTATTTCAGGAGTTGCTAACACCTCGGGCACATCTTTCAGCAGGGCCTTGGTGCTGTAAGGTTTTCCGGTTTTCTTTATTATTTCCATCAGCCTCAGGCTGGCATATACTGCGTCATCAAACCCAAAGTATCTATGTTTAAAAAAAAGATGCCCGCTCATCTCTCCTGCAAGAAGCGCCTCTTCCTTTTTCATTTTTTCCTTGATCAGGGAATGTCCTGTTTTCCACATGATGGGCTGACCTCCGTGATAAGCAATGTCATCATAAAGCGTCTGAGAACATTTAACTTCACCTATGACACGTGCGCCGGGATTGTCCTTTAAAATATCCCTTGAAAAAATGATCATGAGACTGTCTCCCCAGACGATATTTCCTTCTTCATCTACTACCCCAATTCTGTCTGCATCACCGTCATATCCGATTCCGGCATGTGCCTTTTCCTCTTTCACTTTTGCAATGAGGCCCTGAAGGCTTTCGAGCAGAGTGGGATCAGGATGATGGTTGGGAAAGTTTCCATCAGGATCGCAGTACATCTCAATGACCTCAGCGCCAAAGGAGCGCATTAACTGCGGTGCAACAAGACCTCCTGTGCCATTGCCTGCATCAACAACGACTTTTATTCCTGTGAGGTCTCCAAACTTGTCTTTTAAATAATCAATGTACTCATCAATTATGGGGTAACTTTCAAGGCTGCCATTCCCTTTTTTAAAATCCTCAGCATCGATAATTTTTTTAATATCCTGTATGGCATCACCAAATATAGTGCCCCTGCCAACGCTTATTTTAAATCCATTAAATTCCGGCGGGTTGTGGCTTCCGGTTATCATGATTCCCCCGTCAAGGGACAGTTTATATAAAGAATAATACTGCAGGGGCGTAGGGCACATGCCAAGGTCAATTACATCAACACCTGAATTCCGTATACCCTTGATCAGACCATCTCTTATAATCGGAGAATGGAGCCTCGCGTCCCAGCCAATGCTTACCCGGGCATTGGCTTTACCTGTATGCTTAAGTAAATAAGAAGCAAATCCTTTACCAATCAATTCTGCTACATCAGGGCTGAGGTCTTTTTCCCATACGCCTCTGATATCGTATTGCCTGAAAATTTCAGGGTTTATCATTGTGTCTCCTCTGGATTTATTGCTTTGCATTATAACATACGCAGGTAGGCATATTAGCACAACAAATTTGTCTACCCTACAAAATTGTAGCCAGTTTAGCTAATGACAATCGTTATATTCCAGACAGTTGCACACTGGCACGGATCTGGCTTATATGTGAGGTTACTGATATATTGAAGGTATACCCTGTGACGTTTACAAAAATAATTGGTAATTGTTATCATGTATAGCTGATGATTTTGCATCAAACGCGTCTCATACCACTATCCGGAAATATAATGGTATGGACGCTTTTTTTGCCTGCTAAGGAACTAAAAAATGTGTAGACTGGCTGCAATAACATCAAGTGAATATTTCTCACCTGTTGAGAACATTCTGGCCCTTGAGACCATGAAAGAGGGGCATGACGGCTCGGGCATGGGTCTTATCCTGAAAGGTCTGGGAGGTGAATTTGAGGAACTGAAGGATTTCCCTGTGTTATCAGGAATATGTTCTGAACAGGGAGTCAAGACACTTGATGATTATATGAATAAGGTCGGGTTCAAGGTAAAATATACCTGGACGCCCAAGACAAAAGCGGTCAAAGGCATAACAGCCCGCGACTACTACTTTTCAAGGGTGTATGATTATCCCGAGATGTTCAAGGACAGGTCGTTTGCAGAGAAGGAGACCCTGCTTCTTAAAGCAAGACTTGATCTGAGGAGGTTGGGTGAAACAGATGAGTCGATTATTGTATTTGCCTTTTATCCTGATATCCTGGCCCTTAAAGAAGTTGGCGACCCGCTTCAACTGGGAGAGTTCTTCGGACTGGACAAGTCAACGCTTAAAGCAAAGATAGTGCTTGCGCAGGGAAGGCAGAACACAAATTATGCAATTAACCTGTACGCATGCCATCCCTTTTTTATCCAGGGATATAGCACCATGACAAACGGTGAGAACACCGCATTTATACCGATCAGGGAATTTCTCTCAGGAAGAGGTTTTCCCGGTTATATAGGGTATAACAGCGACAGTGAAGTGTTCTGTCACATACTACATTATGTGTGTAAGCAATTAGAGTATCCGCTGAACTACTATAAAGACATAGTGACGCCCCTGAAGCAGGAGGAGATCGATAACAGGCCTGATAAAGAAGCGGCAAGCTTAATGAAAAAATCCCTCAGACCTCTCTGTATTGACGGACCCAACTGTGTTATCGGTTTTACACCGGATGGGACAGCGTTCATGCTGCAGGACGCAAAAAAACTCAGACCCGGAGTGGTTGGCGGAGTTCAGGGAAAGTACGGGCTCATGTCAGAGGAATGCGGACTGGACAGTGCTGTTTCAGGCAGGGACAAATCAGAAGATATATTCCCGATGAAATACGATATGGTTATTCCCGATGAAATACGATATGGTAATTATTAAGCCTGATGCAGAGGAGGTGACGGTATGGAACCAGCTGCACGGTTAGACAATAACCATGAGCTTGCTGTCAAGGACTTCCCCTATATCATAAGGTGGAGTAACGACAGATGCAAACGCTGTGGAAAATGTACGGCAGTATGCCCGATGTTATCTATAGAACCTGCTGTTATCGTACAGCGCCATCTGCATTCTGAAGGCCCTACACCGGAACCGAAGACGGAAAGGCGCGTCATAACCATAGTCAAGCAGACGACGGATGTGCGCAAGTACTGCACCGGCTGCGGAACATGTACACTTGTATGTCCGAATGAAGCAATAGAGCCTGAGTATAATCCTGCGCACAAATTTAATTTCCATAAAAACAAAGGCGGGCATCCCTACAGAAGAGGCGGCAGGAGAAACGATCCCTCACCATCGACTCTGGATAAACTGAGGTTCTCACGAATATCCATGCTTACTGACCCGGCCCTTGACGCAGGAAGGCATGAGTTCCGGATCAGGACATATCTCGGCAGGATGCTGCCTGCTGAAGACTTACCGGTAACAGTTAAGAATGGCAAGCTGGATGTTGATAAAAAATCCGGCAAGTTTGTTCCCCCGGTTCGTGAGATCTATCCGGTCATGATAGGCAGCATGTCCATCGGGGCGCTTTCACCTAACATGTGGGAAGGGCTTGCAATGGGAATCACCTATTTAAATGAAGTTGAGGGCATGCCTGTTGTGATGTGTTCAGGTGAAGGCGGTATGCCCCAGAGACTGCTTAAATCAAGGTTCATAAAATATTTCATTCCCCAGATTGCATCAGGATACTTTGGCTGGGATGAGATTGTACGGACGATCCCGCATATGATCGAAGATCCATGTGCCATAGAGATAAAGTATGGTCAGGGTGCCAAGCCGGGTGACGGCGGTCTATTAATGGCCCATAAAGTATTAAAGCTCATCTCTGAGATCAGAGGGGTGCCCATGGGCGTTGATCTACCATCTCCGCCAACGCATCAGACAAAATACTCAATTGAAGAGGCAGTTGCAAAGATGATCCAGTCAATGTCCATGGCATGGGGATTCAGAGTACCGGTATATCCGAAAATTTCAGGCAGCCACACAGCAAAGGCGGTGTTAAATAATCTTGTGAGAAATCCCTATGCTGCTGCCCTGTCCATTGATGGAGATGACGGTGGAACAGGTGCAGCATATAACGTGTCAATGGACAGTATGGGACATCCCATTGCATCAAATATCAGGGAGTGTTATTTAGACCTGGTTGCCCAGGGCAAGCAGAATGAACTCCCCCTGATAGCAGCG
>CALZJD010000030.1 GCA_945787795.1 Thermodesulfovibrionia bacterium
AGTATACCGGACAGTCCTCTTCTGCCTGAACCCCGGATCAGCCTCATAAAAATCGTTTCTGCCTGATCATCAGCATTATGACCAACCGCAATCCTGGAGGCATTAATATCCTCAGCAACTTCTTCCAGCATCTCGTATCGTAATTCTCTGGCGGTCTCCTGGATATTCAGTCTTTTCTCTTTCGCAAAACTCCTGACATCAACAGACCTGGTATGAAATATAATGTCAAGTTTTTCACACAGCACTTTACAGAATGACTCCTCTTTTTTACTTTCCTGAGGACGCATTCCATGATTAACATATAATGAATGAAGAGATATATTGAAATTGTGCCTCAGTTTATCTAAAATAGCGGTGAGACAGACCGAGTCAGGTCCTCCGGACAGGCCGATCAGAAGGGTGTCTCCTTTTTTAATCATTGAGTGCTTCTTTATTGTTTTTATCGCCTTGTCTATAATTTTCATAGTCAGGTTAATTATAACTTAATTTAAATTAGATAGATTATGCATTATTTCAAATATAAAAAATCGGAATTATATGCCGAGGATGTTCCTGTCAGAAAGATCGCTGAGAAAGTGGGGACACCTTTATATATTTACAGTGAGAAGACGCTGCTCAGGCATCTGCAGTCATATCAACAGGCATTTAACGGGTATCCCAGTACCATCTGTTTCGCACTGAAGGCCAATTCAAACCTGGCGGTGCTGAGACTGCTTGCAAAAAACGGATGCGGTGCTGATGTTGTTTCCGGAGGGGAACTGTATCTGGCAAAAAAGGCGGGCATCCCTTCTAAGAAAATTGTTTACGCAGGAGTGGGAAAGACTGATGAAGAGATAGCTGCAGCGCTCAAGGCCCGCATACTGATGTTTAATGTTGAGTCTTCCGATGAACTGAAGGCCATTGACAGGGTTGCAGGTAAATTGAAGGTTAAGGCCCCGATCGCGCTTCGTGTCAATCCTGATATAGATCCGAAGACACATCCCTATATATCTACCGGCCTGAAGAAAAGCAAGTTCGGCATTCCTATAGAGAATGCACTTGAGTATTACCGGTTGGCCAGAAAGCTCAACAATGTTGAGGTCCTGGGGATTCACAAGCATATCGGTTCCCAGATAACAACGATCAAGCCTTTTATAGATGCCCTGAAAAGAGTTATCCTGCTTGCACATAATCTGAGAGAGCAGGGCATAGAGATATGGCACCTTGATATTGGCGGAGGCCTTGGGATTTCTTATAAGGATGAAGAGCCTCCTCTTCCTGAGGACCTGTCCAGAGCGGTACTGCCGTTACTTGAAGAGGGAGGGTTTAACCTCATTCTTGAACCGGGCAGGTCGATTGCAGGTAATGCCGGTATACTGGTAACAAAGGTTTTATATCTGAAAAAGAATCCTGAAAAAGAGTTTGTGGTAGTTGATGCCGGTATGAATGATCTCCTGAGACCGAGCCTTTATGAGGCCTTTCATGATGTCAGGCCTGTAATAAAGAACAGCCGAAAAAAGGTGCTGTCTGATATTGTGGGGCCTATTTGTGAGTCCGGTGATTTCCTTGCTAAAGATAGGATGATCAACAGGGCCAGCCAGGGAGATCTGCTTGCTGTAATGAGTGCCGGCGCCTATGCTTTTACCATGAGCTCCAATTATAATAGCAGACCAAGGGTGGCTGAAGTACTGGTCAAAGGCAGGGAGTTTTTTGTTGTAAAAGACAGGGAAAGTCATAAAGATCTGGTAAGGGGAATGAAAGTCCCAAAACACCTCACATAATAGCTGTAATTGGCAGGGAGTATCTGATGAACATCCGTTTTACAAAAATGCATGGTCTGGGAAATGACTTTGTTGTTATTGATGAAAGAGAAGAAAAACTGTATCGCATTTCTGCCTTGTCAAAAAAACTCTGTGACAGAAGGTTCGGCATAGGCGCTGACCAGTTGATACTTTTGTCCCATTCAAAAACAGCTGATTTCAGGATGCGCATCTTTAATGCAGACGGATCAGAGGTAGAGATGTGCGGAAACGGTATCAGATGTCTGGGTAAATTTATCTGGGACAGAAATTTAAAAGCAAGCGTATCAGCAGTCTTTCAATAGAAACAATGGCCGGTATTATGCTCCTTGAAAGAAAAGGCGCCATGTATAAGACAGACATGGGAGAACCTGTTTTTGCACCTGAACAGATACCGGTAAAGGTAACAGATCCAGGATTAAAATTGAAGGATGGAAAGCTCCTTCAATACCCGGTGAAGATTAATAATAAAAATATCAGGATCACCTGTGTTTCCATGGGAAATCCCCATGCAGTAATAGTAGTAAAAGATGTACAGGCAGTGCCGCTGGCGAGCATTGGTCCTGCCATAGAAAAACACAGGATGTTCCCTCACAGGACAAATGTTGAATTTATCCAGATCAATAAAAGGAACAACATAACGGTCAGGGTTTGGGAAAGGGGCTCAGGTGAAACACTGGCATGTGGCACAGGTGCCGCAGCTTCTGCTGTTGCTTCTTTTTTGCTTGGTCTTACGGACCGTAAGGTCAATGTCCATCTGCCGGGTGGAAAACTGTCTATTGAATGGTCTGCAAAGGACAACCATGTCTATATGACCGGCCCTGCAGCAGAGGTATTTGACGGGACCATTAATATATAATTACATGAATCAGGGATCATAGGATACCAGGGTTCAAGGATTCGAGTGAGTAAAGATGATTATATTGTCAGATTAAGTTAATCATTAAGGTATTAGATGAAAGTTAAGTGTCCCACATGCAGAAAGAGGAATGAGTGGAATAATAATCCCTTCAGACCCTTTTGCTCGGAGCGCTGCAAGCTGATAGACTTGGGAGCATGGGCTGATGAGAAATATAAATTTGAAGGCAAGGTTGATGATGATAGTCAATCTATGGAAAAGGAGATTAATGATGCTTAAATTGGCAGTAGCCGGGGCAACCGGAAGAATGGGTAACAGAATTACCACCCTTTCCCTGGATATTGAAGAGATAGAACTGGCTGGGGCTTTGGAGCGAAAAGGGCATGGAGATCTTGGTCGTGATATTGGAGAGATAATAGGCGTCGGGCAGACAGGAGTTAACGTAACAGATGATATAAAAGAGATTGCCGATAGCATAGATGTTCTCATTGATTTTTCAACGCCATCTGCAACAATAGGGAATGTAAAGGCCCTTTCAGACAAACCCATTCCTGTTGTGATCGGTACAACAGGTTTCAGCAAGGACGAAGTCGAATATATCGGTCTTTATGCGCAGAACATCCCATGCGTATTTGCTCCAAATATGAGCGTGGGAGTCAACCTTTTATTAAAAGTTCTGTCAGATATTGCCAGAGTAACGGGAGATGATTATGATGTAGAGATAGTCGAAGCCCATCACAGATTAAAAAAGGACGCGCCTTCAGGCACGGCAATGAAGATGGCACAGGTCCTGGCCGATGCCTTGAACAGAAATCTTGAAGAGAAGGCCGTTTATGCAAGGCAGGGGATAATAGGGGAGAGGTCCAGAGATGAAATCGGCATTCAGACTGTCAGGGCCGGTGACATCGTTGGTGAACATACAGTAATGTTCGGCGGGCTCGGGGAGAGAATAGAGATAACCCACAAGGCATCAAGCAGGGACACCTTTGCGAGGGGTGCGTTAAAAGCAGCGCTGTGGGTGAAGAAACAGACCCCCGGGCTATATGATATGCAGGACGTTCTTGGGCTAAAATAATTTAGCTCTATTAATAAAAAGGAGGGAATGATCATGAAGAGATTATCCATGGCTGTATGTGTTTTAGCATTATCAATGATAGTATGCGGCGCCGGACAGGCTTTGTCAGCTTCTACGACAAAGTTCTATACCATCGGTACAGGAGGAGTTACCGGGGTTTATTATCCCACGGGCGGTGCAATATCCAGAATAGTGAATGAGAAGAGGGAGCAGTACAATATGCGACTTACCGTAGAGTCTACAGGGGGATCAGTATATAATGTCAATGCAATAATGGCCGGAGATCTTGATTTCGGTATTGTACAGTCTGACCGTCAATATCAGGCGATCAGCGGACTTGCTGAATGGAAAGAAAAAGGCAAACAGCAGGATCTCAGGGCTCAGGCATCAAATCCATCAAAGACCTTAAAGGTAAACATGTCAACATCGGAAATCCCGGTTCAGGCCAGCGGCAGAACGCGATAGATGCATTAACCTCGGTCGGCATTAATTATAAGGTAGATATTAAAGCTGAAGGCCTGAAGGCAGCAGAGGCCCCCGGCGTACTGCTTGATGGACGTATTGATGCTTTTTTCTACACAGTGGGACATCCTTCCGGTGCCTTTTTGGAAGCAACAGCGGGAACAAGAAAAGTAAACTTTGTGTCTATTATACTTCCTGATTCTTTTTACATGAAATTCCCTTATTATGCACGCAGTATTGTGCCTATCAGCTTTTATCCCAAGGCAGCAAACAAGAAAGACGTGCCTTCTTTTGGCGTTAAGGCCACTTTTGTTACACACAGCAGAATTCCTGAAGAGGATGTTTATCATGTGGTAAAAGAGGTCTTTGAGAATTTTGAATCTTTTAAGAAACTTCACCCTGCATACAGCATCCTGACAAAAGAAGGAATGCTTAATGGTCTTTCAGCCCCGCTACACAGGGGTGCGCAAAAATATTTCAAAGAAGCCGGGCTCATTAAATAGTCCGGGGTGTGAGTAATGATAAGAGAGCAGGAGAGCATAGACATTCTTCCGGGCATGCAGAATTCTTAAAACTTGAAGAAGCAGCTGAAGAGCAGGGGCGGATAGCTGAAGAAGAGCTGTCCGCCCTTCGCCATATCACAAACTATCAACGTTTTATTGTTCCTGTCCTGGCAGTTTCATGGTGTATGTTCCAGTTGTCTACTGCCAGCTGGCTCATACTGAACTCATCTTATATCCGGAGTATTCACCTGGGATTTGCCATTGCAATAGCGTTCTTTTATTATCCTGCAATAAAGCGACCGCTTAAAGGGTTTTTTGCTTTTCTCTCAGCCAGAACACATATTCCTGTTACCGACCTTTTACTGGGGAGTATTGCTGTATTTTCAGCGCTATATTATTTCATTGATTACACCAGCCTTACCATGAGGGCCGGCTCTCCCCTTCAGCGGGACATTATCATCGGTGCCGCGCTTGTTCTTTTACTCCTTGAAGCGGCAAGACGCGTTATAGGCCCTGCACTGACTGTGATCGCGACCCTGTTTTCGTTCTATGCCTTTTTTGCCGAACACATGCCCGAGGATTTTGCTTTCAGAAGCACCTCGTTAAGTAAATATATTGACAAGATATCACTTTCAACAGAAGGTATTTACGGGATACCCCTTGATGTGTCCGCTACAGTGGTTTTTCTTTTTGTCCTGTTTGGTGCAATGCTGGAGCGAGCGGGTGCAGGAAAGTTCTTTATCGAACTTGCGCTGAGTCTGCTCGGCAGGTTTAAGGGCGGACCGGCTAAAGCTGCCATAGTCGGATCAGGACTGACTGGTATGATCTCAGGGTCTTCAATTGCCAATATTGTAACGACCGGCACATTCACCATACCATTGATGAAGAAAGTTGGCTATAAGCCCACAAAGGCGGCTGCCATAGAAGTAGCTGCTAGTACAGACGGCCAGATTGCTCCACCCATCATGGGGGCAGCTGCTTTTATCATTGCAGAATATTTGGGCATTGCCTACCTTGAGGTGGTAAAAGCCGCAGCAATTCCTGCATTTGTTTCCTATGCAACGCTTTTCTTTATTGTACATATTGAGGCGTCCAAGGCAGGAATGAGGGGACTTACAAGGGAAGAAACGCCTGATTTTATGGAGGTGTTGTGGTCAGGTCTGCATTTTCTCATACCGATCAGCGTGCTTGTGTACGAACTTGTCGTATTTCGTCATTCTCCCCAAGTATCTGCCTTCAGGGCAATCATAGTCATGGCAGTAATAATGATCATACAGGAACCGGTAACATGTTTTAGGAAGAAGGAAGCGCTTGGACCCGCGTTTAAAAAAGGAATGAAGAGTCTGCTTGATGCTGCAATTGCAGGAGGTCGAAATATGGCCCCTGTAGCAATTGCCTGCGCTGCGGCAGGTATTATCGTAGGAATTATAACAATGGGGATGGGAAGCATTCTCACTGAGCTGGTTGAGTTTCTATCGGGTGGCAATATCTTTGCATTAGTTGCGATTACCGCAATCGCAAGTCTGCTCCTTGGAATGGGGCTGCCTACTACAGCCACGTATATTGTCATGGCTGTACTGATCGCGCCGGTAATAATGGACGTGGGTCTGGCAAACGGTTTTATTATCCCTCTCATGGCAGCGCACCTGTTCTGCTTCTATTTTGGAATCCTGGCCGATGATACGCCCCCTGTGGGGCTGGCCGCCTATGCTGCGGCTGCAATTGCAAAGTCCCCACCCATCAAGACAGGCATACAGGGTTTTATGTACGATATAAGGACTGCCATTATTGCATTCATGTTTATCTTTAACCATGACCTGATTCTTCATAATATTAACAGCTGGGGACTGGCAGTCCTGATTTTTTCAATGGCCTGTATCGGGAATTTTGCCTTTGCTGCCGCAACCCAGGGATGGTTTGTATGCAGGAACAGATGGTATGAAATTCCCTTTATGCTTCTTGTCACTTTTATCATGATGCAGCCGGCGGTTGTAGCAGACTGGTTCGGGCTAGGGAATAAATACCTGATATATATACCGGGGCTGGTGATAGCCGGAATGATTTTTCTCAATCAAAAAAGAAGGAAACCGGCCCACGGTACTGGCCAGGCAGATCTGTAACCTCCATATAAATTCATCTTTTTCATGACGGAAAGTTGATATGCAGATGCCTCACATCAGCAGAATATTTAATTCCGGGCTTGAGGGCAGCTTTTTTTTATTTCAGGTAGTAAAATAGGAATATTAAACCAGTCTGAAATAGCAGCAGAAGCCGAATAACATAATAATTCTGTTCTTCACTCATTCTGTCGATCGTGTTATTAATCATTCTAACAGTGCCGTTGGGTAATGAGATCAAAAATTCATAAGGCAACAGTAACAGATGCCAATCTTGAATATATAGGCAGTATCACCATTGATGAAGAGCTGATGGAAATGACCGGATTATGGCCCGGTGAAAAAGTGCTTGTTGCAAGCAATACGACCGGCGCCAGGCTGGAAACCTATGTTTTGACAGGGGAGAAGGGATCAGGGACTATATGTCTGAACGGGGCTGCTGCGCATTTAATTAATAAGGGTGAGGAAATTATTATCATAGGTTTTGAGTTGACAGATGAGCCCATTAAGCCGAAGGTAGTACTCCTGGATGAAAAAAACCGGTTTGTTAAATTCCTGCCGGGTTAAACATTATATCAAGCCGTGATTGGTTGACCTTTCGATTTTTTATCATTTCAGGGACATCACTGCTGTCCTAAACAACTTCAGTCTTTAATTAAAACCTTTGTAACGTTGCACTCTTGGACAGAATAGTTACTCTTTTCAAAACCAGGTTGACCATGTTGGTTCAATGTCTCTGACTTGAACCTTATTGACTTTAATCTTGTCCATAGATAGAGCCTGTTATAATTCCGCCTCCAAGGTAGCAGACCGATTACCGGCCGTGTTGCAACAGAGTTGCTTTATGGTCAGGAGAGTTCAAGTCAGAGACATTGAACCAACATGGTTTTTTTCAGAAATTTATTTTGGACAGATGTGCAGGGACATATTCATTTAAGGGATGTGTCTTTTTTTATCAAGCATTCAGTTGGTTGCTGAATAATGCTTCAGGGAAGGATGTAGTCCTTCAATAACAGTTGTATATCCTCTGCCGTCCGGATCAAATGCTATAGCTTCACCCTGTTGTACAAGTGATTCATTAACAGGCACAAAGCACTTTACTCCTGAGAAAGCAATGCCCAGGTCAGAACCAATAACCCGGTCCAGTATGAAAGCTTTTGAATATGACCGTAGTATAATCATTCCACCATCAGCCGATATATCTCCGCCCGTGATTGCATCGAACATTGACGTGCCCAATCCTATTGTTGCTACTTCCTCAAGGGCAACTATTTTATGAGAAGTGTGAGGAGAAGGATTACGGAATACTTTTGATGTGCCGTTGTTTTTAGTCACGATAAGTATATCACCTGATACAGGATCAACAAGAAGGGTCTCAGCATCATACGCCTGGTTATCCGGGTACAGCATTTGAAGCTTATCAACGTCTGAGACATCCATGGCAATTGCTGTCTGGATCCGGTCAACCACAGGTTCCAGCATTCTATATACGGAAATTGAAGAGCGGTCTTTACTGTTGTCTCCTATGTCTGCTATATAAAGATATTGCTCTCCTTCAACAGGACCGGGGCCGGCTGCAATATCCTCCCAGTCATTATTTTCAGCATTGAGCAGATTAAATACGCCCAGATGATTTCCATTTATATTCATGGCGAATATCCTGGGCAGATCACCGGAATCATTATGTGTCCACAGGACGCCACTGTTTTTCCTGCTGGCTGCCAAACCAGAGGCTTCGTTGATAAGGTCTGATTCAACTGGACCCATTATCTCAGGCCCTGTAAATTCCATGCACGATGAATTATTGGCAGAGCTTCCGTTTTCCGTGTTTTTTAATCCAAGCTTGCCGCAGTTGGAAAGTAATATAATTGAAAGAAAAGTTATCAGCGATACATTAAGACGTCTGTAAAATTTTTTCATTAAATATTATACGTTTTATGAAGGCAGGAATGTCAGGTCGGGTGAGGTATGTATTCCTTATTCCTGAGCCTGTTTTCCCTTATGTCATTCTTTATATAATTAGGTCTAGACTGTTACATATTTTTCAGCCCTTTGATATCAAATGAATTATGTCCCCCGGACTTGCGATCCAGAAGCCCTCAAATCCTTCCGGCAACTTTTCAATTTCATCACGGCGTATAATATCTTCAGACTTAAAATATATCTTTGCCTCTTCCAGATCATCGCACTCAAGCTCTAACCAGATCTCTGTCTGACTCAACTGGTCTGTTTTATCAATCCACAGGTTCTTATCTCCAAATTTAAATACAATCTGAGGTTCTTCATCTTTTACTTGCGGCAATTCAATAATGTCTCTATAAAATTGTACTGTCTGCTCATATTGATGCGAGGGCACTTTCATCGCAATATTCTGACCCGCCTTGAATTTTATGTTATCGTGCTTTTTCATATTATCAATTTTACTTTATTTCCGAGCTTATTACCCCGTGGCTTGTCGCGTTTGTCATACCCGCCCCCGATTACAAAATCGAGGTCAGGCTCCAGCGGATATCCAGAAATGTAACATGCTACGTGGTTTCTGGATTCCCGATCAACAGACCTGCCTACCGACAGGCAGGCTTCGGGACTGACAGCAGTTGATACCCCGTGGCTTGTTGCGGAAGTTTAATTGCACGATGTGATGAAGGAGATTATCAATAAATCATTAAAAGCTTAGAGACATCTACGCAAGGTTAGTCCATCTCTATTTTATCTATTCTTTTTTGATGACGTCCTCCCTGGTATTCGGCTTTTAACCAGGAGTCCACTATTTTCATGGCTTCATCCTCTGAAACCATGCGCGCTCCCAGAGCGATCATGTTGGCATTGTTGTGTTCCTTTGTCAATCGGGCACTTTCTTCATTCCAGCACAATCCACAACGAATTCCCTTTACTTTATTTGCTACCATGGCCTCTCCGTTTCCACTGCCTCCGAAAACGATACCCAAATCACTTTCTCCATCAGCCACACTTTGGGCAGCAGGTCTTATATAATCCGGATAATCAACAGGTTCATTACCATGCGTACCATAGTCGATAATTTCATATCCCCTGGCTTCCAGATAATCCTTGATTATTTCTTTCAACGAAAAACCGGCGTGGTCAGTTCCTAAAGCTATTTTTTTCATTCTATTATTTTCTTAGCTAGTTATTGTTGCGGAAGTTGTTATATGTCACCCTGAATTCATTTCAGGGTCTCACAACTCGTTGCAAACATTAGATTCTGAAACAAGCCAGCCTACCGGCAGACAGGTTCAGAATGACAGGTATTAGAATTTCTGCTTTCCGCAACAGTAACTAGCTGACATGTGATCTGTAGTGACCTGTTTAACCCTTCTCTCATCTATTTATCCAGATGTTTTCTTGTCAGATTATTTTCTGAAAAGAGGAGACACGCTTCCCCACCTTCCGCTGTACATGAATTCGCTCAATGGCTTACGCGGACGTCTGGCAGCATCACGTTCCTTGATATCATCAGGGAGCTTGTCTGGGTTTCCTGCATAGCCGATGGCAATGCCGGTCATAACCTCATAACCCTCAGGTATGGCATATATTTCGCAGGCCCTGTCCGGAAGTATGCCGATCATCTGATGCACACAAAGTCCTCTGGCTGTTGCTTCAAAAAGCAGCGTACCTGCTGCAAGGCCAAGATCATGAATGGCAGCTCGATTCGGTTTATTGTTGTACGAGAAATTGAGCCTGGCGATGCCTATAGCCAGGACAGGTGCTGCTTTCGCCCAGGCCTGATTTCCTTCCACCAGACATGACACCATTAGCTCGAACGCATCTGTATTGTTCTTTGTGGCAACAATATAATGCCATGGCTGTTCATTGTATGAAGATGGTGCCCACCGAGCTGCCTCAAATAACGAGAGAAGGTCCTCCTGTTCAACCGGCTTTTCATCAAATGCATAAGGGCTCCATCGAGTGGCAATAAATTCATGCACAGGATGATCAGTTGTTACTGTCTTTGTCATATGTTCACCTCATTGGTTTTAATTGGTTCATATTGCGCTGAATTACGAGGGCCTGTAAGTGGTATTGTCTGAAAACTGTTTTGCATACCATAAAATAATCTGAAGTGATCCGGTCACGCTCGTTTTTGTTCAAGTCCAGTATCCGGCTATAACATTTTTTACTAATTCAAGGGTGGTTCCACAATTTTTCTAACAACTGCTATTTATTATATTTTTTGTATATTTCCTTTCTGACCGGACAAGAACAGAAATAAGACTTACCAAAAGATATCTTATAATCACAGGTGTCATTATCTACGCACTTAATAAAATGGACTTTGTTATCTACACAATGTTCAACTTTGCAAAGAACATGGGTATCATTTTCTATACAGTTAAATAATTTATTGCATTTTTTTGTATTTTTTAATATTTTATTCGGGATTTTTATTTTCATATTATCTTTCGTTTATCATTATAACGTGAGAATGAGAGATGCTCAACTATTAAAAAGCTAATTGCTGACAGCTGAATGCTATATGCTGAAGGCCAGAAATTACTAACGTATTGTTTTAAGGTGCTTACCTGGATGTCCCCAATATGAGTCATTAGAATGATAACAAAATAAGAATAGGTCTGTTTTTGTAGGTTTGAAATCATAAACTTAAAAGAGTTGAAATTAACCCAATTGTTTCATATAATCTATAACTAATTATAGCCTGTGTATAAACTAAATGTGTTTGCCTGTCATTCCGGCAGCCTGCCTGCCGGTAGGCAGGTCCTTAAGTCGGAATCCAGTATTTTCATTAGGTTCTGGATGCCTGCCTACCTTCAGGCAGGCCCGATTAAAGAATTCGGGCATGACAAGAATAAAAAATAGCAATTTATACACAGACACTAATTAGAGTCTGTGTATAAACTCTAACCGCACTGGAGATAAGGGAAAATGGTACAATTGCAGAGAAAATCAAAAGTAAGGAGGATCGTTTGAAACTGCTTAACGATTTGAAACTGCAATTTGAGAAAGAATTATGGGCATTAAACCCGGAACTGGCCGTAGTAGACACGATCCTGAATAAACATCCGGAGATAGTGGAAGAGGTGAAACAGGAAGTAACGGGAGGGCAAGAGAGCAGCACATTAGGCAGGCAGGACATACCGACAGTGGAACAAATCGTCAGAGCCGCGATCTATAAGGAGATAAAAAACCTGACCTATCGGGAGCTTGAATATCAGCAGCATGATTCGCGGTTGTGTGCGGTGTTTATCAAACTTGATGATCGTAAGGCGTTTTCCTTTAAGGTGTTTCAGAAATACATATCGTTGATCAGCGGAGAAACATTGAACAAGATGTTGGTAGCAATCAACAAGATAGCGATAGGAGAAGGGATGGAAGACGGACGGAGCATTCGTACCGACAGCACAGTGGTAGAGACAAATATACATTACCCGACAAACAACTCTCTGATATGGGACTGCATGAAAACAATTGATCGCTTGCTGAAAAAACTAAAGGATAGTGGGGTAGAAATCAAGGTGCGGAGCTACAAGAAGCAAGCGAAGAAGAACCATTACAAGATCAACAATAGCAAATCGAAGGACAAACGGAAGGAAGAGTTCAAGAAACAACTAAAGCTATTACGCAGCAGCATCAACCAGGCAGAGCGCGCGCTAACAGTGGCTCCTCCGAAGAGGATAGAGGGATGGATCAAAGCGGAAGCAGCGATAAAAGCCCTCATGGGACTACTAAAGAAGGCAGAGCAAGTCTATGACATCTCCTGGCGGCATGAGATACTTGGGGAGTCCGTGCCGAATGAAAAAAAGATATTTTCGATCTATGAAGAGCATACGGACATCATAGTGAAAGGGAAGCGGGAAGTAGAATTTGGGCATAAGTTGAACCTTGCGACTGGCAGGAGCAACCTGATACTTGATTGCAAGGTGCTGGATGGAAACCCCGCCGATACAACGCTCTATAATGATGTACTGGATAGAATAGAGACAAACTATGGGATAGTGCCACGGGATATGGTAACAGACGGAGGCTATGCATCAAAGGAAAATGCAAGGATGGCTCAAGAAAAAGGGATCATCAATATCGTATTCAACAAGATAACCGGCTCGCTGAAGAACATAGTCAGAAGTACGAACATTGAGACGCGGTTGAAGAAATGGCGCAGCGGCATAGAAGCAGTGATTTCAAATCTCAAGAGGGGATTTGAACTGTTTCGGTGTGAATGGAGAACGAGGGGAAGATTCGATGCCAAGGTGCACTGGAACGTGATCGTTTACAACATTCGTGTGATGACCGGAGCGCTCCTTGCAAAGATGCAGACACAATTGCAATGAAAGCAGGCAAATAACAGGGATAAAAAGAGCACAAGGGATACCTATGTCCGAAAACGTGAAAAAGATCATTACTGTCCATGTTTTCCAAGAGAAAAAGGACGAAATCTGCAAAACGTGTGGGCTTCCGAACTGGAACCATGCCCACAAGTAAAATAAATAGCAGTTTATACACAGACACTAATTAGCTAATTTCAACTCTAAAAAATAGAAAAAGCGTATAAAATGATCGGTATATCCTGGATTATGTAGAATTGTTAATGCTCTACCTTATGTACCAGATCAGCAAAAAGTTTCTGAGTATCAAATTAATCCAGTTAAAACAATTCAGCATGCAAAGGAATAAGTCATGAATAAAGCACTCATATTAATTTTAATTCCCTTCTTGCTCATTAGCTGCTCTCATAAGCAGTTCAGGGCATATTTGCTGAATAGTAATACAGAACAGAACGAAAAGCCGGAACAAATAATCAATCAGGCGGAACCCAATGTTGCCCTTATTTTAAAAAGAGATACTAAATCTTTTTATCCGGTCAGTAAAAGAGTAATTACTCCGACACCGGTTATAAACACAATTCTTACGACTGATGATACTGTGCTTGATAAATCAAGAAAGGACATCAGGACCTTTTATGTAACAGCCAGGCACCTGAGAAAGAGTAATATGACAGAAGACCTTGAGTTATTTGCAGAAGTTGCCGAAGAGTATTTAAGTAAAAGAATTGACCCGCTTTTAAAGGACAGAATTATGTACAGTTCACCTGTTGTAAGAAGAGTGCTGACAGAACTTCAATTTTATAAGGCCCACCTGCAATATGAAATTGAGGATATGGAAAGCGCCTGTGAAACAGTTTCAGCCCTTGAATCCGGTGAAAATCATACGGCTGGTGAAGATCTTAAGATTATTAGTCAGCGGTTTAGGGAAATCAGCAATTCCTATTTGGCTATGACTGATTTCAGTTATATGTGTAAATAAATGAATGGATATCCAAACACATTTAAGCTGGGATTTGAACCCGGATTTCAGTTCATTATTTTTCTGTCAGCCCTCATGCATATTATCGCCATAGCACTTGTAACTGATCCCTTTGGTGCAAAAAAAAAGGTCGACGACAGTTATTTTGTAAAACTGGTTATCCCGGCAAAAATTAATCAGACACCAAAGGCGAATTTGATTAAGAAGTCATTAACAAAGAAAGAGCCGGTGGTTAATATTAAACCGGAAAAAAAACAGAAGCCGGCAATAAAAAAGGTGAAGGCCAAATCGCCTGATGTCAGTATAAAACCCATAGAAAAAAAAAGTATAAAAAAGAGCCCTATTGCTAAAAATCAATCTTCAAAATCATTGCTACCCCTGGCAAAAAGCAGAAATATATCTGGCAGGAATTACTCAATTAAAAGGAAGGTGCACAGCAGTAAAGCACAATATAATAGTGATGCTTCCGGGATGGACAGGACAGGCAGGGGGTCTAACTTTACGGCAAAAACTGATATTGCAGGGCAGGGGACAATGATCACGGGTAATGGTGTTTCGGGCAGGACTGGCTTTAAGTCAGTAGCAAAGGGTCTGAGAGAGCCGTCTTTTGCTTCAATAGCAGATGATAATAATGAAGAGCATATGATAGAACAAAGCAGCAGTGTGGCAGAGAAAGAAAATGTTCCTTTGGAAAATGCATTCAGGGATTCAATGTTAGCAGATTCCGGGCAAAGAGAACATATTGATGAAAGCGAGTATGCAATTTCAAGGGGAGAGGATGCGGTGAAAAAGAAAACATTCCCTGAATACCCTGATAATGACACAGTAGAATACCCTGAAACAGACTTCAGCACCAATTCCGGGATGGAGTCCATAAAGGGAAATGAAGGTATCCCTGCTATTTCCAGACCGGTCGGCAGGGCCAATCCTGTTATAAAAAAGGCCAGCCTAAAAGCTGATGAAAAGCAGTTAATAAAAGAAGCCGTACCTGATGATGATACAGGAGAAAACAGCAATACATCACCTCAACTCTCTATTCAGGGGATCCCGCTTGATGAATTAAATGCCTGTGCAAATGCCCTGGATGAGAGGGCACTCAAGAAAAATATATTACATATAATCGGAGACAAAAAAGAATGCTACAGGAAGGATGTTGGAGAGTATCTGTTTATGGGAACAGCCAGGTTTGCATCCTTTGATATGAAAATACTTCCCAGGGCAGGGAGAAAACTGTCTAACAGATGTGAGGAACTGAGAAACGCTTATCAGTGTTTAACTTTAAAATAAGGAAAAAAGAGAATGAAACATTTAATGATTATTTTTGTGCTGTTGTGTACATCTCCTGTGTTTGCCCAGACTGAGCCGGTCCAGTCCAAATGGGACGTGTATCTGGACCATGCGTATGAATTGACGTATTGGGATGAAGATGAACTCACTTCCTGGATTTCTGATCAGGAAAAGGAGTTTGGACAGACCCTTGCCCAGTATTCAGATACATGGCAACAAAACCTCTTTGGCTCTGATGAAAATAATATGGCAGTCCCTGCAGGAAACGGGAGGTTCGCTTATCCAGAACATACCTATAAGCGTCTGGCAGTGGCAGAACTCCTGTTATACATTATGAGCGGTGATCTGTTCAGACTGGATGAAGCAATCCGGGTAATTGAAGAATTAAAAGGAAAGATAGAAAAATCTGATATAGCTTTCTGGTATAACTTTATTCAGGCGTATGATGCATTGGCAGACAGGGAAGATGAATTTGAAAAGAAACCGGACAAATTTGTGAAGAGTATTTATAAAATCTGGCTGAATATTGTTCTGCCCCATGAGGATGAAAATTCGATTCTGAACGTGCCTTCCACCCCGGTTTCCATGAAAAGTTTTTCATACAGCATGCCATATCTCTATGAAAACATGGCGAACATGATTTTAAGAAAGGCCATAATTCAGTGTGAACTTCGTAACACAGGGGCGCTTGGAGCTGTTATCCTTGCGTTGCATGACAGGCTGAGCCTTCCAAATGGATATGCTTCCACGGTAAAGACCATTGTAAACCGTATGTCAGGACCAAAATCCGATTCAAATAATCTTTTTTATACTGTTATCTTTCTGGAAGCTGAACAGTACCGTTTTGCATCTCAAAACGCCCTGAATGAAAACGGACCGTCATCAAAAGCTGAAGAAGCATACAGTAAGTCCAGTCATTATTATAATCTCTCCTATGATTCGGCAAACACAAACCAGGGAAGAGCAGCTGTACTGAGTGATTATCTTGATCTTGTAAGTTTTGCCTATTCCAGACTGCCCGGGAAAGAGGAAATCAGGAGTGACAGCATATTTGCGAGGCTGTCAGGTCATGAAGGTGACCTTACTGTGGAAAAGGCGATGAGCCTTTTTGATGATCTGTCAGGATCAGAGGTCAGGGTGGATGATTGGGGCCAGCATGGTTTTGCCAAGAGAAACGATTATGTGTCTGCCATGCACAGTCTCTGGAGTTCCATAGTTGAGATTTCCCTCTGGAGTGCATATTATCATGAAAAGGGAATAACTGAAGCAGATATCCAGGAATATTCAGACGTTGTCATCAAAACAGAAGCTGCGCTCCTGCTTTATCTTAATTTTTTTGAGCGATACTTAAGCAATGGATATATAGATATAATCCCTGATAATGCATATTTCAATGCAGCTGAGGCTGCTGCAAAGTATTCAAGTCTCAATAGCAGACTAGCTCCTTACAGCACTGATATGGATAACTATTACAAGGCCTTTTCCAGGCTATTGCAATATGTCGAAATATTCCCTTTTAATCCTGAAGCGGTCATGGAACTGGCCCATCAGATAAATGAAATAGGTAAACCGGGTCTGTACGTCAAATATGTTCTTCCCATAGCGGTGCGACTAAAAGAACTGGGACTGGCGCAATCATTGAAGGATGGAGATATTCCTGAAACGTTCATTTCATCACTGGAAAATCTTCAGAACGCAATCCCTGATATTATGATGAACGCCAATACATTTATTTACCTGCAGGGAAGCGGGTCTAAAACTGTCAGGGAAGACATTAAGACAAAGCTGAATAAAATCAATGATGAAAGCAGTGAGTACATTACATCTCATAACAGCGGTCTTACATCGGAGAACAATGATAATGTCACGTCTGCGCTTGATGATATTATTGAACAGGTAAGCTCAGGACCGGAACTGAAAGAGGAAACAGGCAGGGAGAGGTTTATAGCTGATGTGAAAAAACTAAGGAAAGATATAATCGCACTTGAAGAAGCTGAAGAGATTATGGCAGGTATGGATGTGCATAAGGAGACGAGTAAAAACATCAGGAAGGAGCTTGCGCAAAAAATAGACCATCCCTTACATACAGTGTTACGCCAGTTCTTTTATGACATGTCTGTTAATAACAATAAATATTATCAGACGTTCAGTATGGTCAAAGAAGAATCAGAAAGTAATAATTAGGAATAAGAGGTTATAGGTAAGAGGTTATAGGTTAGAAGTAACAAATAACTATTAAGATAGAAGAAGTAGGAAGTAAGAAAGTAAGCTGATAAATTAAGTCAGGTCATACGTCCGAAATTACTGAAGGGTGACCTGACCACTCAGGATAATATTTGTGATCTCGGGATCGAACTGGGTGCCGGAGTTGTCCCTTAGTTCACTCATGACTTTCTCCATAGGCAGGGCCTTTCTATATGGCCGGTCACTCATCATGGCATCGACAGCATCGGCAACAAGTACAATTCTTGCTGAAAGAGGGATCAGTCTTCTCTTAAACCCTTCAGGATAACCTGTTCCATCGAATCGTTCATGGTGATATAAAATTACAGGGACTGCTTCTTCAAGAAAGGGAACGGACTGAACAATTCTTGCGCCGATGGCAGGGTGGTTTTTCATCTCATCATATTCATCCTGGGTAAGACGACCCTTTTTTCTGAGAATGGCTTCTTCAATTCCTATCTTTCCTATATCATGAATTGAGGCCGCATGCTCCAGCCCCTTTATTGCCTTCTGAGGGACTCCCATGACTTTTGCCAGGGCAGATGCAAGCTCAGCAACACGGTTAGAGTGGTTATATGTATAGTGGTCTTTGGCGTCAATGGTATGGATCAGAGCTTTTACTGTTCCGTCGTAATAATGCATAATGCTGGCACGGGCCTCACTGATCTGACCTTCAAGCTTTGATGTCTTGTCCAGGAGGCTGTCCCGCTCCATTTTCAGTCCGGCACTGGTACGCCTTTTATCAAGACCTTTCTCAACGACCATCAGAACATCATCTTTATCAAAGGGCTTTATCAGATAATCAAAAGCTCCGAACCGGATGGCATCTCTTGCTGTTTCAAGACTGGCATAGGCGGTGAGAAGAATGACTTCAATATCGGGATGGATGCTTTTTATTTCCTGTAATGCGGTTATTCCGTCCATCCTGGGCATTTTAATATCCATTACCACAAGG
>CALZJD010000031.1 GCA_945787795.1 Thermodesulfovibrionia bacterium
CATCCTTAAGGAGTTCAAGAAGTATCTTGTATGAATTAATCTGTTCCCTGAGAATACTTATAATGGCCTGATCAGATTTCATATTTCTTCCAGCATTTTCTCCGCTACTTTATACGAATCAATAGCATACGATCCTGTATCAATGACCTGCTGAAGCTGATCAACTTTATCGATCCTGATGTCCGGCAGATCATGGATGAGTTTTTTGAGCTGGTTTATTTCCTGTGCCTTTCCTGAAAGGCTGATTTTATCTCTTTCCCCGCTGGTATGTTCTGTTTCGGAACTCTTTCCAGTCTGTTCCTTTTTATTAAGATCATTGACCTTTCCATACAGGTCTTTTCCTTCTATTTGATTGTTGCCCTGAATTTTCATATTCTTACTCCTTTCTTACATCCATACCTTTATATGAAATATATATATTATGTATTTAATAATAAATATATTGAGATTGAATGATCATTCCATCCATGTAATTTATTTTTACACTTTCACATATTATTATCGGCATAACCTTCTATATCTTTAATCATTTTTTAATATCTTATTATTTGCATTGGTTGATACAGGCATTCGTTCCAGCCAGCTTATTATCGATTCCTGTAATCCCATTCCCCTTTTTGCAAAAAGTTTCGATATTTCAATATCAAACATGCTCATATAGGTGTCATGTCCACTGCTCTTAGTATCTTCAGTTAACGTGTTTGCGGTTTCTCTCATCGTCTTGAGCAATTGATAGGCAAAAAGAGATTCCATCTCTTCTGCAACTTTCTTATATTGTTTGGAGCGTTCAATATTATCTGAACTTTCAATTTTTTCATCGCCACTCTTCTGCGCATTACTTTTAATGGGTGACAGCTGGGTGTTTATCAGAGACATCATGTCCATTATATAATCTCCAGTTCTGCCTTTAGCGAGCCAGACGCTTTTAGTGCCTGCAGGATTGATATAAGATCACGAGGTGAAACACCCAGTGTATTTAATGCCCTGATGACCTCTCCCAGAGTAACACCTGATATTTCTACGAGAGATGCTTTCTGCTCTGACACAGAAATATTAGTATTTGGAACAACAGCAGTTTGTGATCCCTTCGGTGAAAAAGGTAACGGCTGAGAGACTTCAGGGCGCTCCCTGATCTCAATGGCCAGAGACCCATGTGCAATTGCTACCGGTGATATCTTGACCTTGCTCCCAATAATCACCGTACCTGTCCTCTCATTAATAATTACCCTTGCCACCATGTCCATCTCAACATTCAGTTTCTCTATATCTGTAATAAACCTTACAATATTATTTTCATATGCATCCGGAATTTTCATCACTACAGATGAAGGATCTGCAGGTGAAGCATACGTGCCATTAAGCGTGGTGTTAATTTTTTTTGATATGTTATTTGCTGTGGTAAAATCAGGCTTTCTCAAAAACAGTCTGATATTTTCACCATTCCCGAGTGTAAACAGCGGCTCTTTTTCTATCATTATCCCGTCAGGTATTTTTCCCGCAGTCGGATGGTTCTTCTGAGCTGAAGCCCCTTCTCCTTCTGCAGCAAAACCACCGATAGAAACGGGTCCCTGGGCAAGGCCGTATACTTTGCCATCAGGACCTTTCAGGGGGGTGAGAAGCAGTGTTCCTCCCTGAATACTCTTGGCATCACCTATGGTAGACACCAGGGCATCAAGCTTCATACCCGGCTTTGCAAAGGGCGGTAATGTACCGGTAATCACAACGGAAGCAATACTTTTTGTAGTCAGGTCCGTAGAAGAAAGTGTTACCCCCATCCTGGTCAGCATATTTATGATTCCCTGTGCTGCTGCCTGGCCTTTGTCTCCTGTTCCGTCAAGACCTATGACAAGACCATAGCCGATAAGCTTGTTCTCTCTGACTCCTTCAAAACTTGCAATGTCCTTGATACGCTCAGCTTGAACGACGGTAGACAGTAGACAGTAGATGGTAGATAGTACAAAAATTGTAATGATTCGAATTATTCTTTTCTTCATATTATTATCTCCTGACTCCTAACTACTAACTCCTGTTTTTTAGAATGGCCATACCTTGTCAAGTCCTCTTACGAGCCATCCGGGTTTCTGCTTGTCCTGTATCACACCATCACCGACATAAAATACCTGCGCATCAGCTATCTTGTTGCTCATCACCATATTATTCATTGCAATATCATCAGGCCTTACCATCCCCCTCAGTACAAGTATCTGTCTCTCCTCATTAATGGTCAGTTCCTTTCTTGCTTCAAGCACTAAATTTCCATTGGGCATGACCTCAACGACCTTTGCAGTAATCGTAGCTATGAGTTCTCCTTCCCTGTTTGTATCGCCTTTACCTTTAAAATCTGATTTGGCACTGCCTTTGACCGATGGATCAAATTCACTGGAGTCGCCGAACGCCTTATTCAGAAATGCAAGATTTTGAATTCCAAAGTCAGTTTCCATGCCAAATAAATTCGTCAATTGATAATCACCTGATGAGTCTCGGCTTGTTGACGTATCTGCTGTTCCTGACCCTGAGAGGCTTTCAATAATATTTATTGTTACCAGATCATTCAGTCTTCTGGCTTTTCTGTCCTCAAAGAGATTGATTGAATCACTCCAGAGAGAATTTGCCACAGGCACGCTCACTTGTTCTTCCATCTGGTATACATATTTGGGAGGCGGTGGCGGCAGCTTTGAAGAAGGTGTTGAAGCACAGCCTGTAAGCGACACATACATTAATAGAACACCAAGACTTACTGCAGTGCCCAGGTTTGGAATATTATTTATCGAATATTTCATTTATAGTTTCACCTTTACCGTGCTTTCATCAATTAATATTCCTGTCACAACTTTTTTTGTTGACAGGTTAACTGCCTTCACTGATTTACCTACATATCCCTTTTCCTTTGTTTTTCCTGATACAGAAATACTGAATCCTTCATTACCAATTACAAGTTCAACCATCTTTCCCCTCTTTACCGGTTTATACTTTTCTACCATGTTCTCTACAACCGGAATGTTGGCAGCAATCGACCGCTTCAAAGACTGTCCGATTATTTTTTCCGGATGCTTTACAGCACTCCTGGGCATTTTATCTATCTCCATTTTTTCACGATACATATCATCTTCTCCAAAAACATGTCCTTTACTAAAGGATCTCCTGCTCTTTACAATCCAGTCATACACCTTTATGTTTGCCTTGACAAGCACCCGGTTACCCGATGTATAAAATGAAAAAACCGCCTTACCTATCGGCCCTTTTTCAACAATGATCTTTTCCGGCTGCCCTTCACCCAACTCCCCCATAATCCTTATATTTTCGATCTCAATATTTTCCCAGGGATAATTTTCAGTCAGGTGTGCTTTGATAATATCATCTACGCTCAATGCTGCCGCTGATAGAGATATGAAACCGAATAGCACAAGTACCATGCCTGAAAAACATACTACTCCCAACTTTGCGCAATATTGTATCCCCTGTCTGCTCATCACCCTGCCCTTGACGACATGACGTTGCATGAGTTCCGGTTTTTCAGTCATAATTCCTTCCATGGTTATCTCTTAATATTGTTAGCTAATGCCAACATTTCATCTGATGTCTGTACCACTTTTGAGCTAAGCTCATACGCTCTCTGACTAACGATCATATTGACCATCTCTTCAACAACATTTACGTTGCTAAGTTCCAGAAAACCCTGGTTCACAGAACCAAAACCCTCTGAATTTGCAACTCCGGTCGTTGGTTCCCCTGATGATTCATTACTGAGAAAGAGGTTTTTGCCTATCGAGTTTAGACCACCCGGGTTGGTAAACTGTGCCAGTTCTATCTGACCAACTTCAACCGGAGAAGTATTTCCATCCTGTAATACAGAAACAGTCCCATCTGTTGTGATGGTAATGCTTAACGTATTGGCCGGAATGGTAATGGCCGGCTCCATTGCATACCCGTCGGAATTCACAACATTACCTTCACTATCAAGTTTGAATGCGCCAGCTCGTGTATACGCAACATCCCCCTCTGGAGTTATAATCTGAAAAAACCCTTTACCTTCCACGACCAGGTCAAGAGGGTTTTCTGTTGAAACAAAGTCTCCCTGTTTGAATATCTTCTGAACAGCTGCAGGCTTAACTCCAAGACCTACCTGTATGCCTGTCGGGAGAACAGTTCCCTCGGCTGAAGATGCCCCGGCTTCTTTAAGCCCCTGATACATCAACTCCTGAAAATCTGCCCTGCTTCTCTTGAATCCTGTTGTGTTAACATTTGCGAGATTATTTGATATCACATCTATATTCAGCCTTTGGGCCTCCATCCCTGTTGCAGCAATAAACATTGATCTTTGCATTTACTCCTCCTTGCACCGGCACCATGCCATTCTTTTGACATGCCGGTAATTATATATATTTATCTACCCATCTCATTAATAGTCTTGGAAGTTGCCTCATCAAGAGCATGTATCATTTTCTGATAGGACTCAAATTCTCTCAGATATGTCACCATCTGCACCATTTCTCTCACAACTTCTACATTGGAAGACTCGAGATACCCCTGATGTATATGTGCATCTGATTCCTGCCCACTGTCCTCAGAGTAAAAATACCTTCCATCCATTTTTTTCAGTTTATTCCTGTCTTCAAAATCAACAACCCTGATTTGAGCAACCGATATCCCATCGGAAAAAATCTCACCGGATGTGCTTATTTCGATTTTGTTTCCCTCCAATGATATGGGGCCTCCATCTCCTAAAACATTTATATTATCCTGGGTTGCGAGATAGCCATCCGGGCTTATCCTGAAATTACCGTTTCTCGTAAACCTGTCATTCTCAAGTGCAAAAAAACCATCTCCATTTATGGCAAGATCCAGTGGATTATCCGTCCTGAATGAAGGTCCATGAGAAAAGTCTGTCACCTGTTCTGACAATTGGGTCATGGATCTGCCGTCCTGCACTACACCTGAAGCATTATCCGCAGGTATTAAATAATCCCTGAATGATATCCTCTCTTTCTTAAAGCCCGTAGTATTGCTGTTCGCAACATTCTGGGCAAATATGTCCATATGTCTCTGCTTTAATACCGCCCCTGATAATGCTATGTATATTCCTTTATTCATTTCTATATATCCTCTTATTATTTGTACGCAAGATTTATTCCAGAAACATGCTCCTCAAAAACAGGATCATGAAAGCTCATAATCCTGTTTTTTCCCATACCTGTCTTTGCGATGATTACTATCATTTATGTATCCTTAATTTTGAAGCAGGAAAAAATTTCCTCCTCGGAAAATAATTGCCTTATATTCGTATATCTACCTTTCCCTTGTTTTTATTATTTTTATCATCTTCTTCTTTTCTTTCTTTTTTCTGTTCCATGTTCTTCTTTTTCCTCTGGTTTGCATCCGTCTCCCTGTCTTTTTTTATAACCGGAATGATAGATGTGCTTTTTAGCCCTTCAATAGCCATAAAAAATCCTAATTCATGTTATTTCCTGAATTACCTCTTTTTCATTCATAATGTCACCGGTTGTAGCTTTGCCCTGAGTTTGATAAGCGCCTGGCTGTGTATTTGACATACCCTTGACTCAGTAATTCTCAGCACTTTTCCTATCTCCTGCATTGTCAGCTCTTCATAATAGTAAAGAGATAAAACGAACTTTTCCTTCCGGGGCAAAGATTCAATAAGTTCTGCAAGATTTTCCTTTGTGTCTTTTTCTTCCAGTATACTCAAAGGATTTTTCGCCTTTGGATCGGGAATGCATTCTGTTATATTCAGCTCGCTGTCTGCATACTTCTTGTTCCTGAAGTCTTCAAGCCTGATGTGATTGGACGATGTGGCATATTGAAGTATCCTGAAATAGTCAGTGAGCGGCAGCTTCATGGACTTTGCTACTTCAAGGTCATCAGGCATTCTGCCGTGTTTTCTTTCAAGTGTGGCTTTGACCTCGTTGATCTCATTGATTTTCTTTCTCATGGACCTCGGAATCCATGCTGTTGCCCTGAGTTCATCGATCATGGATCCTTTAATGCGCAATTCAGCGTAGGTCTTAAGCTTTACTTTGCCCGGTTCAAACCGGCTGAGTGCATCCATCAGGCCCATCAGACCAACACTTATCAGGTCATCAATGGTTACATGGGGCGGGAGCTTCCATGAGAGTCTGAAAGCCGTGTACTTGATGTAGGGAAGAAATTCCTTTATTATTTCTTCTTTGTCTTCTTCTCTTATTTCATTTTTGTATTTTAGCATTTTGCTTTCAATAGCCCTCCAAGAAAAAATTGAAGTGTTCCTTTAACATTGTTATTTTCAGCACTGTTGATTCTGTCGGTTATTTTAAGTATGCTTTTGGATGCTTCGCAATCTGGGTACATATCAAGAAATGCCCGCTGCTGCCTTACCGCATTTGGGACTGAACTGTCAAGAGGAATAAACCCTATATAGTCGAGTGAGATACTCAGAAATCTTTCAGCCGCTGTTGAAAGCCGTCTGAATACGTCAGTGCCCTCTCTTTCATTCTTCACCGAATTTACCAGCACTTTGAAATTCTTTTCCTGGTATTTTGTAAAAAGGACCTTCATAAGTGCATATGCATCTGTCATAGCCGTTGGTTCGGCAGAAGTGACTATAACAATTTCCTGGGCAGCCATGCAGAAGAATGCCACATTTGACGATATACCGGATGATGTATCTATTAATAGATAATCTATTCCATTATCGTAGGACTCAAATTCTTCAATGAGTCTCAGCCTCTGGAACTCATCAAGTTCCGTCAGTTCCTGAATTCCGGAACTGGCCGGCAGGACCAGTATGCCTTCCGGCCCTTCAACTATCAGGTCCTTCAACTGCTTTTCACCATTAAAGAGATGATTGATGTTGTATTTGTTTGCAAGATTAAGAATAACATCAATATTGCTAAGACCCAGATCGGCATCGAATACTAAGACCCTGTTGTTCATCCTGCTTAATCCTATCGCAAGATTTGCAGTTATATTGGTCTTTCCCACCCCGCCTTTACCGCTCGCTACTGCTATTGTTCTGATTGTTTTCCTTTCGGCAATATCCATTATGCACTCCCTGTTCTGAGTATAAGATTTGATAACTTCCTGCTGTCCATAAATTCAATGTTACCCGGCACCCTCTGTCCTGTAGTTATGTATGCGACCGGCTTCTGATAAAGGCTGCACACGTTGTAAATTGATCCTAACCTGACGGCTTCATCGGTCTTTGTAAACGCAACATAATCTATAGGGAGAGCGTTGTAATACTTGTACGAGTCCATAAGAAATTCACCGTCGCTTGAGGTGCTGAGCAGGAGCTGTGTTTCAAGAGGCATATTCATTTCATAAAATGCCTTGAGACCGTTTATGTATTCAGTGTCCCTTGGGTTTTGACCGGTTGTATCAATGAGAATTACATCCCGGTCGGAAAATCTGTTTATACTCTTTCTTAAACCCTCTCTGTCAGATACTATATCCAGAGGTATCCCTATCATTCTTGAATAAATCCTTATCTGTTCGGCAGCGCCGATTTTGTAGGTATCAATACTTATCATGGCGACTTTTTTCTTCTCTCTTATTCCCATAGATGCAAGTTTAGCCACAGTCGTGGTCTTCCCTGATCCGGTCGGACCGATCAGCATTATAATCCTCCTGTTTTTATCATTGCTGATTGAGCTTTTAATAAACTGAGGTTTTGGTGATGATTTGACTATATTAAGATCGTCTGACATCAAAGTTTCGATATCTGAAAAATCACCCGCCCGCTTTATAAGCCTTAATGCATACTCATCCTTTATTGATCTTGCTTTCAAAAAATTAAAGAGATCCCTGTGTTCCCCCTTGAGCTTTAGCTCAAACCCGCTGTCTTTCATAGCCTCTATGTAGTCTTTCATACTCCTCAGTTCATTTTTCAGCTCCGTATATTCGATGGAAACACCGGAAGAAGGCGATGGAGATTGCGGAGTATATCCGGTACCGACGTCTGTTTCCATGTCATAATCCATGGCAGCCGTGACCTCAACATAAGACCTGCTTCCCATTTTGTCTTCTGATGACAGAATTACCGCATCACTGCCTAGCTCTTTCTTGACCTGTGCAAGGGCCTCACTGAAGCTCTTCGCGCGTATCTTCTTAATTTTCATACTTAACCATTCCTCTTATATCCAGGTTTGTAGTGGAAATAATTTCTGAGCTGGAGAGCACAACAAAGGATGAACTTATCCTTTCAACTATTTTTTTCAGGTACTTTCTTATATGTGCCGAGCAGAGTATGATTGGCTGACCGCCTTTGAGCTTACCCGAGGACAGGACCTGTTCAACACTCTTTGCTATTCTATTAATAACATCCGGAGTCACCCCGCCCTCGTCAATCTGGGACAATAATTTTTCATAGGCCGGATCCAGCGTGAATACAGGCAGCTTTCCTTCATCATCGACATATTGCTTTGTAATGGTCCTTGATAACCCCTGTCTCACAAACTCTGTCAGTATGTCCGGATCTTTCACATTAGGTGAATGATCCAGCAGCGTTTCAAATATGGACATGATGTCCTTGATAGGAACTTTTTCCCTGAGCAGGTTCTGAAGTACACGCTGGACTGCTCCGAGTGTAAGGTTGGCAGGAACAAGTTCCTCTACCATTTTCGGGTATGTTCTTGAAACATTATCCATCATCTTCTGCGTCTCTGTCCTGGTAAGGAGTTCCCACGAGTGTGCCCTGACAAGCTCGGTAATATGGGTGCCGATTACCGTGGCTGTATCAACTACCATGTATCCCGAAAGCTGGGCATTCTCCACCGCTGCTTCTTCAATCCAGTAAGCGGGAAGTCCAAAAGCAGGTTCCTTCGTGGGTATCCCTTCTATTTTTTCAGCATTGCCTGATGCAACGGCAAGCCAGCTTCCCATCATTACTTCACCCCGGGCAACTTCAACGCCTCTTATAAGGAAACTGTACTCATGGGGCCTTAACTGAAGATTGTCCTTGATATGGATCGGCGCAACAACAAAACCCATCTCCGAAGCAAGTTGTCTTCTCATCGCCTTGATTTTTCCTAACAGCTCTCCGTTTGATTCGTCCACAAGCGGGATCAGGCCATACCCTATTTCCAGGCTGAGCGGGTCGAGCTCAAGGTATGATTCTATATTCGGCTCTTCAGCCAACTCCTCTGTTGAAGCCTCTACAGCCTCCTCATCTGACGGCATCTTAGTAAGAACATATGCCAATAATCCGGCCAATCCGGCTATAAGGAAAAATGGTATATGCGGGAGGCCCGGAACAAGGCCGAGTGCCATCAGCACTCCTGCCACAGTAACAAGTGCCTTCGGCTGTAACAGGACCTGCCTTGATATGTCTTTTCCGATATCACTGTCTGTCCCTGCCCTGCTGACTACAATACCGGCAGCCGTTGAAATTAAAAGCGCTGGAATCTGGGACACAAGACCGTCACCAATGGTCAGTATTGTATATGTTGTGGCTGCTTCTCCCACAGGCATGCCCTTCTGCAAGGTACCTATGACAAGCCCGCCAAGTATATTGATTGCCGTTATGATCAGACCGGCTATCGCATCACCCCTGACAAACTTGCTCGCACCGTCCATGGAACCGTAAAAATCAGCTTCTTCTGCTATTTCCGATCTGCGCCTGCGGGCCTCAGCGTCATCAATCAATCCTGTATTCAGGTCAGCGTCTATGGCCATCTGCTTGCCGGGCATCGCATCAAGAGTAAACCTTGCTGCAACTTCAGCTATTCTCCCTGAACCTTTGGTGATAACCACAAAATTAACGATTACGAGAATCAGGAATATTATTATTCCCACAGCATAATTTCCGCCGACAACAAAGTTACCAAATGATTTAATAACCTGACCTGCCGACTCTACCCCTTCACTTCCATTAAGGAGAATAAGCCTTGTTGTTGCAACATTTAATGCAAGCCGGTACAGAGTAGCCATCAGAAGTATTGAGGGCATGACGGAAAAATCAAGAGGCTTTCTGATATAGATCGACGTAATAAGAATTGTTAATGAGAGCGATACCGAGATTGACAGCAATATGTCAAGAAAAAATGGCGGCAATGGCAGGAGCATTACGCCAATCACCGATACCATTATGATTGCAACAGCAACGTCTTCTCTTTGTTTTAAAAACTTCAGATATTTCATGCCTTACCCTTTAATTTATAAATGTATGCAAGGATCTTTGCTACAGCAATATAGAGAGATTCCGGAACAAAGGAATTTAACTCCAGCTTAAACAGCGACCGTGCCAGAGGTTTGTCCTCTACTATCGGAACGTTATGTTTCCTGGCGATCTCTCTGATTTTCTCTGCCACGACACCGGCGCCCTTGGCAACAACCCTGGGTGCAAACATCTCTTTGTCCTCATATTTAATCGCAATAGCGAGATGTGTCGGGTTGGTTATTACTACCGTGGCTGTCGGGACTTCCTGCATCATCCTCTTTCTTGCCATTTCCCTCTGCAGACTCTTGATCCTTGATTTGACTAAGGGATCACCTTCAGATTCCTTACTCTCATCCTTGACCTCCTGTTTGGTCATTCTCAATGAACGTTCAAACTGCCATTTTTCAAGCGCATAACTCACAAATGCCACTGAGAGGAATAATAAAAAGGCAATAGTAAATGCCTCCATAATCAGTTTTCCTGATACTCTTATGAGTTCATGTATCTCCATTGCTGTGAGCATGGGAAGAACATCCAGGTCTTTTCTGAGAATAAAATATACCACCCATCCCCCTGCCAGAAACTTAAGGAGACTTTTTATGAATTCTGTAATGCCCTTCATGGAGAATATTTTTTTTAATCCTTCATTGGGGCTCAACTTGCTTAATTCGATTTTAAGAGGCTTGTATACAAACCCACCCTGCGCAACCGTTGAAAGTGTTGCAAGGACGACTGACATGAGAAAAAAAGGAGCTACAATCTGCACACCTCTTATTATTGCTATCTTTGATACATGGAGAGGATTATTGCCATGCTGCATGCTGAGAATTTCACCTGTCATCTCGCTTAGATTATTAATGAAACTTTCTCCTCCAAGATAAAATATCATCAGAATACCCCCCATAACAGCCATGGAAGTAATGTCCTTGTTCCTGGCAACCTGCCCCTTTTCCCTTGCCTGTTCCTTTTTTCGCGGGGTCGCCTGTTCTGTTTTATCCTGAAATCCCTGTTCTGCCATCTGCTTTTTTTACCTGTTCATCCCTTTGCCAGCGTGACAATGCGCACCATTTCACCTCGCAGGTCACTAAACTTGACACCCATCAAATATTCAAAGACAGGGATGCTTAAAATTATTAACAAAAAACCAAGAAATATATTCAATGGCATGGTAACAAAAAATATATTCATCTGAGGCGCTGCCTTATATAAGAATCCCGTCAACAGATGAGAAATCAATAATCCGACGGTCACAGGCGCACAGATTTTCAGGGCCAGGACAAAGAGACCGGTCATCATTGACAGAACAACCGGAACAAGGGACATTATATTAATATGTCCGGCAGGAAGCATCTCAAAGCTCTTTACAAATACATAAATAAGGTCATGGTGTGCATCAAGGATCAGAAAAAACAGCATCGCTATTATTCCATATACTTCTGCAATGCTTGTAGACTGTCCCATT
>CALZJD010000032.1 GCA_945787795.1 Thermodesulfovibrionia bacterium
GGGGCGTATTGCAATACGCCCTTACATTAACAGGCAGTAATGCAAATGAACGCAGATGAACTCCTAAAAACCGGTCTGAACGAACTCGGGCTGGCCTGTTCTGAATCTCAAATACAGTCCTTTATGATCTACCTTTCGGAATTAAAAAAGTGGAACAACGTCTATAACATCACTGCATTAAATACCGACGAGGAGATCATAATAAAGCACTTTCTTGATTCCCTGCTTTATTTAAAAGCCATGCCGCAAGGAAACATAAAACTTGCAGATATCGGCACAGGTGGAGGGTTCCCGGGAATCCCCATAAAAATTATGAGGCCCGAAACCGGGCTGACGCTCGTAGAGCCTTCTCGAAAAAAGACCTCTTTTCTGAGAAATATAATCAGGAAAACCGGGTTGTCTGAAATATCTGTATTGCAGAAGAGAATTGAACAGCTCGGTGAAGATTTCAGTAACTGTTTTGACCTGATCGTATCCCGTGCTACGTTCGGAATAAAGGAATTTCTTGACCTGGCTTGTCCTTTATTAAATGATACAGGAAGACTGGTGATCAGCAAAGGGCCAAAGGCTGAAGATGAATTGAGACACATAAGTTCAGCAAAAAGTTCCATCAGTCCTGTTGAAAATATACTGCTTCTGAAACTTCCTTATTCAGGTGCTGAGAGACATATTATAATCCTCAAATGTTAAAATATGTTGATGAAATCCTTTGTCGTTGCCATCTCCGGAGCAAGCGGCTCCATCTACGGAATCAGACTTGTCAGGGAACTTATTAAATCTGATATTGCGGTCCATCTTTGTATTTCTGATATGTCTTTTTCCATTATAAAAACCGAGACCGGCACAGACCTGACTGGACTCACTATACAGGAAACAGTTGAAAAAGTCCGGACATATTTTGAGTCAGATACAATCAGTTATTACAGCAATGGCAATCTTGCCGCTCCCATATCAAGCGGCTCATTCAGGACTGACGGCATGTTTGTTGTCCCCTGCTCAATGAAAACTCTTGCAGGAATCGCAAACGGATATGCGAGCAACCTCATTGTAAGGGCAGCAGATGTAGTAATGAAAGAAGGAAGAAAGCTGGTCCTGTCACCCCGTGAAATGCCCTTTAATACCATTCACCTTGAGAATATGCTGAAGCTCAGCCGCATGGGAGTTACCATTGCCCCGCCCATTCCTGCTTTTTACCAGAAGCCTGAAAACATGGACAATATCATTGAGTTTGTTGTGGGAAAACTTATGGACACTGCAGGGATCACAATCTGTTTAAAAGGTGGGATGGAGTTATGAATCAGGACTGACCTCTTTAAGAAAATGACAAATTTCAAAGCTCAAATGTCAAATGAAGGTCAAAGGCATTATTTGAAATTTAAATAATACTAAAGCGGACGAGAAGGGTTTAATTACTGAAGTTAACGAGGTCGTATATTTACATGTATGTTGTTTTGACATTAAGACATTGGTAATTCAATTGACATTTGAGCTTTGAAATTTGTCAATGGAAAGACATTGGTATTGCCTGTTTTACTTTATGAGTTTAAAAATTATTGTGGACTGAAAAGCCCTGTACTCAAATACCTGTCTCCCCTGTCAGGAAATATGACCACTACCTTTTTGCCCTTGCCCAGCCTTGCCGCAACCTTCATGGCAGCCCATGCAGCAGCCCCGCAGGAAATACCGGCCAGTATCCCTTCCTCAAGAGCGATCCGTCTGGCTGTTGCAGCTGCATCTTCATCTGAAACAGGTATTATCTCATCATAAATTGTAGTATTCAACACCCCTGGATAAAATCCCGCTCCAATACCGGCAATTTTATGAGGGCCGGGATCTCCGCCTGACAGGACAGGCGAGGCAGCGGGCTCAACTGCTGTTATGAATATATCAGGATTTCTCGCTTTGAGCACTTCGCCAACACCCGTAATAGTACCGCCCGTGCCTACTCCGGCAACAAACCCGTCAATTTTCTCCCCAAGTGAATCAATAATTTCCAGAGCGGTAGTTTTTCTATGTATCTCGGGATTGGCAGGATTTTCAAACTGCATCGGCATAAAATAGTCATTATTATTTTTTAATATCATTTCTGCCTCTTCCACAGATCCCATCATGCCCCTGGAGCCATCTGACAGCACAAGCTCTGCCCCATATGCCTGGAACATCTGTCTTCTTTCAATGGACATGGTTTCGGGCATGGTCAGTATCAGCTTATAGCCCTTGACTGCTGCAATAATGGCCAGCCCGATTCCGGTGTTTCCGCTTGTAGGCTCAAGAATGGTCCCCCCCGGTTTCAACTTGCCATCATGTTCTGCTGTTTCGATCATTGACAGGGCGATCCTGTCCTTAACCGATCCGCCCGGATTAAAGCCCTCAAGCTTGGCCCATACTTCAGCATCACCCTGTGAGGGCAGATGATTGAGTTTTACGACCGGCGTATTGCCGATAAGGTTAATGATATTTGAATATGATTTCACAGTCAGTTTCTTTTGAATATGACGGATTATAACACATAGATATGCAGCTCAATGAATGCCTATAAAAGGAGTTAAGAGGTTTTGAGGTGATGAAATTAAATTATACATGATTACATATGAAATGCATAATTTTTATTTTAAATCTCCTTATTAATATTTTTATGTTGTAGTACAAACAGGAACATGTTATAAAAGACGTAATGTTTATGGATTAATTTGGATTTACGTATAATTATAAATTTTAAACAAAAGCATTATACATGAGCCCTGTATCCAAAAAAATAGTTAATCTGAGAGCAGAGCTTACCTCTGACAGTGTATCCTGTGATGGATTTATAGAAAACCTTTCTGAAAATAATATATGCTGCACAACTACTGAGAAAAATTTGGCACCGGGCACTGAATTCCAGGTGAAAATCCAGTCAGATTCAGGAGAAGCACTCAATATCGATTGCAAATTAACATGGTCATATGAAACGCCCCCATATGGAGTAACGAACAGCATCGGCATGGAAATATTAAATCAGCCTGCTCACTACAGAACTTTTCTGCACAAACTTCAATAATTTCTTTTTCTGCTCATCCTGCTGCATAAGTTAACCTTTTTATCTATAATGCCATTCTGTATCAGGCATCCTCAGTGCTTTTCTTCTGTAGCTGATATTCATTCCTATACGGTATGTCATATTCCGGGGACTTCTCAAACATCTTTTAAATATGCTGCTCCATGTATATGTTTTTCTGAATAATGCATAGTAGCCCTGCTGTAATTCTTCGGCAGTCATATTTTTTGGACTGAAAATAACTTCACTGGTATGGTATTTTGCCCAATCACTGTCTGTTATCCTCCCATCTTTTTTCATCGTCTCATACAGTCTTGTTCCCGGGAAAGGTGTCAGGATATTCAACTGGGCTGCATCAATTTTGTTTTCCATAATAAAATCATAGGTCCTTTTAAATACTGAGGGATCATCTTCATCAAGTCCGAAAATAAAACTTCCCAGTATGTTAATGCCTGCCTTATGTATTTTTTTTATGGCCTCTCTATATGCATCAGGGGAATTCCAGGATTTATTCATTTTCTTAAGGTTCTGCTCTGACAGGGACTCAAAACCTATAAAGGCATACTTGCCCCCGCTTTTTGCGTATAATGAAAGCAGTTCATCATCTTTTGCAATATTGATTGACGTCTGACCTCCCCATGTCCTGTTTAAGGGGATAAGGGCCTGAAAAAGCTCTCTTGCAAAGCTTTTCTGGCCCGTTATATTATCATCAACAAAAAAAAAGTCTCTTGTGTCAAATTGCTTTATCTCATCAATCACATCTGAAACTGTTCTTGTTCTGTATTTTCTACCGAAGAATGCTGTGACAGCACAAAATTCACAGTTAAAGGGACACCCGCGTGATGCCTGAATGGTATTAAAACATGACACATACATCTTTCTGTTCAGCAGCTCTCTGCGCGGTACTGCCATGCTGTCCATCTCAATGAGTTTGTCTGACCGGTATATGGGTTTCAGTTCTCCCTGTTCAATATCATTAAGCAGCTCTTTCCACACAGGTTCTGCTTCACCCATCACTACACTGTCAGCATGCTGCAGGGCTTCTTCAGGCAGGGCCGATACATGGATGCCTCCCATCACCACTTTGGTCCCGTTCTTTCTGAACCCATCAGCTATTGCATAGGCGCTTGGGATTTCAGCAGTGAAGGCGGTAATGCCCACCAGATCAACTTTCCTGTTATAATCAACAGGCGTGGCCCTGGCATCCAGTATTTCAACTTCCCACTCACGCGGTGTCATGGCAGCTATGGTGGGAAGGCTTAATCTGACAAACCCGGTCTTTCCCTTTTTTGAGACCTTTCCCCAATACCCGCGGTCATTTCGTGGCAGCACTAAAAGTAATTTTTTCATTTGTAATGCCCTTATTGATATATTGAAATTCAGATAACTAATGAATGTTTAATATAATATCAGATTTTATTTTTTATAAACATATGAAAGCAATGGGCAGGAGCTTTCCATCCGTTGCCTGATCTCTTCCTGTGTCTACCCTTCAAACATTAAGTAGAGCCTGTCCATTAATTACCTCCTATTATTTTCGTCATGCCCGAAGCCTGCCCCGGCAGTATGTAAGCAGTGACGGCTCCATGTTTGAATCTATGGAACAGACATTATGTAATCAACAAGAATGGTTACAGATTAATCTATTGTGCTCTCATGCATTTATAAGAAATTCTTATAGATCTTATAAGTCCGTAGTAATAATTTATTAAATAATATAAGCTTACCAGTAACTCTTGGTCTTATAATAAATTACAGTCCATCTTTAATCAAAATGAAAGCGCCAAAGCCATACGTTTCCCTTTTGTTTTTGCTGTTATTGATCTTTGTACCTTTATCAATAAAAGGTGTTCATGCATTCAGCAAAGACCGGGCAGTCGCTGATAAAATAACACAAGATAATAACGAGTTCTCCGGGCAAGAAGCTAACATAAAGTTCACATTGAAACGTCCGGGAAAAGAAATCGAGACAGGACAAAACAAACGGTATGTTAAATCAACGGGGCATACATCTGATAACCCACAAAAAATATATACAATTCAGACGGGCAGTTTTTTGACTTTTACTCGCGCTCAAAAAGAGTTTAATCTTTTAATGGAAGAATTAACAATAAAATACTGCAGTTTCCTGAGAGTAGAGAAAATAGGATCATTTTATACGGTCAGGCTTGGGAGGTTTGAAAATTATGGCAGCGCAGAAAATTTTATTAAAACTGTAGCTCCTCATAAGCCAGAAGCAATGATACTGAAAACCATTTTCATGAATGACAGATTAAGAAGCTGTATATGTCATTAATCAGGCTGCAAGGTATGAGTGCCGGCACTCTCTAAATGATTAATGTAATCATTACGCACATCATCCTGCATCAAGCTTATCATAAAGACTCTATCATCTCATAGATAAACAGCGAAGAACGTTATATTGATGATTGCCGGTTTAGTGAACAAAAAAAAGGCAGAGCCATTTCTGACTCCGCCCGGATTCAGCATCCTTCTTTGCAATGAGCACAAGGACGTAACATATATTTTATGAGCATCCAATTCATGACAGTTACCCCCTTTCCAGGTTATCTGCAGCAATGTATCATATTAACAGATTTAATTGCATTTTTATAGAAAAAAATCCCGGAGGTTATCATGAAAAATTATCGTAAAGAATTATGGTTCAATGTGCCAACCCGTCGAGCTTTTATTAATATTACTCCTGAAGTGAATATCTGTTTGCAGGAAAGCGGAATAAAAAATGGGCTGTTACTCTGTAATGCAATGCACATAACTGCATCAGTATTTATTAATGATGAGGAATCAGGGCTTCATCATGATTATGAAGTATGGCTTGAGAAACTGGCTCCTCATGAACCCATTTCCCGGTATCAGCATAATCGGACGGGTGAAGACAACGGAGATGCCCATCTTAAAAGACAGGTCATGGGCAGGGAGGTTGTCGTAGCGGTAACAGACGGGAAACTGGACTTTGGTACATGGGAACAGATTTTTTATGGTGAGTTTGATGGAAGGCGGAAAAAGAGAGTACTGGTTAAGATTATAGGAGAATAATCAAACTGAATACAGTTTAAGCCAAGATCCTTTTTTTTCGTTTTTTCTGCTCGTACATCAATCTATCCGCCTCAGCAAGCAGTCCATCTAATTGAGCAACGCTTTCCGGATTATAAAGTGCCATTCCGATACTAATCGAGAGTTTATAACCGTTGTCTCTTTTCGCATTATAAATGTCAATGTTCTTTGCCAATCTATCAGTAACTAACTGAATTTCGTTCTTATCACGTCCCACTGGAAAAACTACAAATTCATCTCCTCCGATACGACCAATAATGTCCGTCTCTCGATATGTTTCTCTGAGAAGATCAGCAATATCGCCTAATAGTATATCACCTTCTTTGTGACCCAGAGTATCATTAACAATTTTAAAATTATCCACATCACCATAGAGCATTAAGAGTCCTTCTTTTTCCCGTTTTGCAATTCTTAATCTATGCTCAGCCAGGGCAAAGAACCCTCGCCTGTTATAAAGCCCCGTTAGTTCATCAGTAATTGATAACGTATATAATTGCTCTTCCAGCTGCTTACGCCTGGTAATGTTATCTTCCAATACTATCACTGTTTTTGAAAGTTCTTCATTGGATTTCTCCAGGTTCTCCTCTGCTAATTTACGTTTGATTATTTCCTGCTCCTTTGAGGCGAGGAGAGTATCAATCTCGTTACTGTATTCTATGAGATTATTAACTGCATTAAGAGAAATTCTTCTGGCTAAATAAAAACCTAACAGTACAAGCACTGTAGCAGTCGATAGCATCATTACTAAATGAAGCGGAGAGATTTGCTGCTCCAAATTAAATATTATTTTCACATTCACAATAAGCAGGTGAATAATTATTAACACAACAATCCCGGCAAGGTATGTTGTACTACGCTTAATGGAATCTATAATATTAACTTTATTATGTTCAGTTGTAATCGCCATAACCATATCAGTAAGTATTCAAACGCTAAACATCTATTACATTCGGCCTTTTGATGTAAAACATTAGTAATGAGCACAATTACACAGCGTTACTAATGATTTGCTTTAAAAATATACATTTAGGGAATTTTTAGACAGTATTATTACCCTCCCGGACTGCTACAAAAACCTCGTTAACTTAAAATTACAAATGAAATCCCGGTTGATTCTTGCTCATTAATACGGGGGGGATCAGAGAGAATAGTCAGGATGAATCAACATTACTGACTATTTAGGAGATATTGTTGATAAGTTTAATAAATGGTGGAGCTGATCGGGATCGAACCGACGACCTCTTGAATGCCATTCAAGCGCTCTCCCAACTGAGCTACAGCCCCATAATAACAACAAATTTCAAATCACAAATAATAAATTCCAAACCGAATTTAAAAATACGGTTATCGCAATTAAGTTTAATGAAGAATGTGATTTTTTTCAAGCCGGTTTAAGCAAAATGAAAGCTATTCAGATTTATCAAGTATCCCGAGCACTTCCCTGGAATAGGTCTTGCCTTTCTCATATAAATATAAAGGCGGTTCAATTTTCAACCATGTACCTGATCCCTTTACCGCTTCGATCAGGACCATCTTGGCTTCATCCCCTTTCTTAGAGTGGACAAACCTCATCCTTTTAGGCTCAAGTCGTGATTCTTTCAGAAATGATATTAACTCAACAAGTCTGAAGGGATGATAAATAAGATAGAGCCTGCCGGAATGTTTAAGAAGATAGGCTGCTATACTTATAAGTTCTTTTAGCGATATTTCTATCTCATGCCTGGCAATGGCCCTTTCCCTGTCAGTGCTCATACGTCCGGTTTTCGGTTTTCTGAACGGTGGATTCGCATAAGCAAAGTTAAAACTGTTTGTGGTATACATATCTTTAAGCTCCTTAATGTCTCTTTGAATAATCTCAATTCTGTCTTCAAGATTATTAAGCTTTACATTTCTCTCAGCTTTTTCAGCAAGTGACTTTTGAAGCTCTACCGCCTTGATATGGACTTTATGTAAACGTTTTGCAAGAAGTATGGATATGACTCCGGATCCTGTCCCCAGTTCAATACCATGTGAATAATGCCTTGTGGAAATAAACTGCTCAAGCAGCACAGCATCAATACTGAATCTGTAGCCGTTCTTTGCCTGAAATATCTGTATGTCCTTTATACTGTCCAGAGTCTCACCGGTTTTCAGTTTTAATCTCTTTTTGGAATTCATCTTTATATCTGCAATATCCGAGGCTTTAATTCTTGATTACGGGACAGTTCATTTTATGTATATGTAGCATAAATTTCAATGGACACCGGAAAAGGATCACGGGAATTTAACTGTGTTATCACCCAATATCCCCTGTTACATAGATGTATAATACTAGAACCTATCTCAAAATAGAATTTCTCAATAATTTTCAGTTTCACTCATAGCTTGTCATTCTGGCTTGTCCAGAATCTGCCCAGGTAGATTCCCGTCGCGCTTCGCTTGCGGGAATGACAAACATAATGGTACGAAGCATATATTTTAATTTTGAGATAGGTTCTAGTATAATTTAAGAGTGGTGCGTTACTTATGGAAAAGATTGATAAAAATAATCAGGGACATTCTGTTAATGATAATGAAACCATTACCCTTGCAGGAGGCTGTTTCTGGTGTATCGAGGCAGTATTCCTTGAGTTGCAGGGTATAAAAAAAGTAATATCCGGATACACAGGCGGCACAACAGTTGACCCTTCATACCGTGAAGTCTGCACCGGTAGCACAGGACATGCTGAAGCAGTACAGATCACGTTCGAACCTGACAAGATATCCCTCAGCGAGATTCTGGAGGTCTTTTTTACAACCCATGATCCAACGACATTGAATCGTCAGGGTGCTGACGTTGGCACGCAATACAGGTCAGCAATTTTCTATCATAACGATGAGCAGAAAAAAATGTCAGAAGAAGTTATACAGCAAATCAATGGGTCTCATGTGTGGGATGCCCCGGTTGTGACAGAGGTATCTCCATTACGCACCTTTTATCCGGCAGAACATCTTCATCAGGATTACTATCAGCAGAACAGGGAGGAACCCTATTGCCGTCTGGTTATTGAGCCGAAAGTTGCGAAACTGCGTAAGCATTTTTTTGACAAACTGAAGAAGTAATCGGGACAAGGTCAGTTAATAAAATGGGCAGGGATAACAGATCTTTCGGAACTAGATCCGGGGAATAACTTCAATCAGCTGCTCGAAATTATCAATCACTTCATCAGCTTTTGTCAGATATTCTCTTGAACGAAATCCATAGGTAACAGCAACAACCTTAATTCCCGCAGACTTGCCAGCTTCCACATCGAAATTACTGTCTCCGATAAGCAAGGTTTCGCTCTTTGAGACCTGAAAGTATTGCATCATATCAAGGACAGGAACTGGCGATGGCTTTTTTTCTCTCACACTATCACTGCCCCATACAAGATCAAAATATTGAAGAATATCCAGGCCCTCAAGTACCCTTTTCGAATAGATCTCCCTTTTATTTGACAGGACTGTCTTTTTAAAACCATGCAGTTTTGCCAGGGTTTCCTTCACTTGAGGATAGGCCTCTGTGTTATCGATAAGGTGGTTATCATAATATTCAAGAAACCTGCTTAACACCAAGTCTTCAGGTTTTTGTCCATTATTATTTCTCATCTCTTCAGCAACCGGTGAATCACCCGGGATTAATGATTCAAGAAGTTTGGAAATTCCAGAGCCAACCATTGCCTTTGTCTCTTCAAGGGAGTACTTCCGTACACCAAAGGGCTCAAGTGCATAATTCAGGGCATGGGTAATGTCCTGCCCTGTGTCTGCAAGAGTTCCGTCCAGGTCAAATATGAGAAGTTTAATCATTGCAAGCAGGAAACATTATAACAGATTGAGAGATTGCAGGGGCGAACGGTCGTTCGCCCCTGCTCTGTGTTACACAAAAAATGCACGATACAATAAATTTTGCATCGTGCATCAATCTTTTATCCTTACTTAGTGCTATCTTGCAGAATGTTTTTCTGCTACCTGAACTCTCATGAGTCCTCGTTCAATAGCTGCTTTTGCACGCGCTTCATCAATTTCTTCTTCTTTTTTAAGCCGTGCTTCTGATCGTTCCATTTGGGCCTTTGCTCTTTCAATATCAATATCTTCAGATTTTTCTGCACTGTCAGCAAGAATGGTTACCTTGTCAGGACCGACTTCAGCATATCCCCAGTTCACAAAGAAATGTCCGGTCTCAGAACCCTTTTTATAGGTCAGCATACCAATTTTTATTGTCGTGAGAAACGGCACATGATCGGGCAAAACACCGAACTCGCCCTCGCTCCCGCTGGCAATAATCTCATCCACTTCATCAGTGAATACATGCCCGTATGGGGTAACAATATCTAATGTTAATTTATCTGCCATTTAGAATCCTCTATTGATAAATTATTTCTCTGTCCGCAGATTACTCAGATTTTTCAATCTATGTAAGCTGCTAAGTCTGTGGATTAAATCTTTTATTATCCTTTCAGCTTCTCAGCTTTTTCTATAACTTCTTCAATTCCACCGACCATGTAAAATGCCTGCTCAGGCAGTTCATCATATTTGCCTTCCACAACGTCTTTAAAGCCTTTGATCGTATCTTCCAGCTTTACATATTTTCCAGGGGTACCGGTAAATGTCTCGGCAACATGGAATGGCTGGCTGAGGAACCTCTGAAGTTTCCTTGCACGGGCGACAAGCAGCTTATCATCCTCAGAAAGCTCCTCCATTCCGAGAATAGCAATGATGTCCTGCAGTTCCTTGTATCTCTGAAGCACAATCTGTACCTGTCTTGCAACAGCATAATGTTCATCACCGAGAATCAGTGGATCAAGAATCCTTGATGTTGAATCAAGTGGGTCAACAGCAGGGTATATACCAAGCTCTGAAATCTGCCTGGAAAGAACAACCGTACCATCAAGGTGTGTAAATGCGGTAGCAACAGCAGGGTCGGTAAGATCGTCAGCAGGAACATAAATGGCCTGCATTGAAGTGATAGCGCCTTTATTGGTAGATGTAATCCTCTCCTGAAGCACACCCATGTCAGTTCCTAGGGTAGGCTGGTAACCAACAGCAGACGGCATTCTGCCGAGAAGAGCTGATAATTCAGCGCCTGCGAGTGTGTACCTGAATATGTTATCAAGGAAGATAAGAACGTCCTGTCCCTCGTCCCTGAAATACTCTGCAGTTGTTAGAGCTGATAGGGCAACCCTTGCCCTTGCTCCGGGCGGCTCATTCATCTGACCATAGATAAGTGCTGTTTTCTCAAGAACTCCGCCTTCCTTCATTTCTAAATAAAGGTCATTTCCTTCTCTTGTTCTTTCACCAACCCCGGCAAAAACCGACACACCCCCATGGACCATGGCGATATTGTGAATCATTTCCATGATAACAACGGTCTTGCCAACACCGGCGCCACCGAACATCCCCATTTTTCCGCCTTTAACAAATGGGACGAGAAGATCAAACACCTTAACCCCGGTCTCAAAGACCTGCGTTGATGTGTCCTGCTCGGTAAACGAAGGTGCTTCCCTGTGAATAGGCAGTCTTATTTTGGAATCAATCGGGCCCTGCTGATCAACAGGTTCACCAATAACATTCATAATCCTTCCAAGTGTCTTTTCTCCAACAGGCACGGTGATCGGCTGACCCGTATCAATAGCGGGCGTGCCTCTTACCAGACCATCGGTAGCTGACATGGCAATAGTCCTCACCATGTTATCACCGAGATGGGCCGCGACCTCAAGTGTTATATTGATGTCCGGAATGTTATTGGCAGGATCACCCGGCTCTTTAATATGCACTGCATTCAATATTTCAGGCAGCTTGTTCTCGAACTCTACATCAACAACAGCGCCGATGACCTGTGCAACTTTACCTTCATTCATAATCTATGACCTCCAAAATTAAAATTCCAAATTTCAAAATTCAAATATAAAAAAAACTGATAGCTGATGGCTAACAGCTGAAAGCTATATTATCCTTTCAACGCCTCAACACCGCCGACAATGTCCATAAGCTCACCCGTAATAGATGCCTGTCTTGCCTTGTTAAACTGAAGTGTGAGGGTCCCTACCATCTCAGTGCAGCTCTGAGTTGCATTTTCCATGGCGCTCATCCTTGCTGCTTCTTCAGAAGCCGAACTTTCAAGGAGCGCCCTGTAAATCTGTATATCTACATTGCGTGGAATCAGTCTGTCAAAGATCTCTTCCATGGATGGTTCATAAATAAAATCTGCTGCAGATTCCGCCCCGGCATCTTCCTCAGCATCTTCCTCCGGAGTTATGGGAAGGAGCTTCGCTGCTGTCACTGTCTGTGCTACCATTGATTTGAATGCATTGTATACGAGCGTCACCTCATCAATGGTTTCATTCATATAATTTTCTTTGATATCATTTGCGATTTCCTCAGCACTGGAAAAACGTACGCTTCCTGAAATGCCTGTCCAGGATTTTCTTACCGTTATATCTCTTCTCTTAAAATAATCCCTGGCCTTCTTACCAACAGTGCTGATGCTTACTTCATGGCCTTCATTTTTGTAATTATCAATTGCTTTCTGAGCAGCCTGTAAAATATTTGTATTAAAGGCACCACATAAACCCCTGTCAGCAGTGACG
>CALZJD010000033.1 GCA_945787795.1 Thermodesulfovibrionia bacterium
AAAAAGTAAAGAAGAACGTGCCGCGATGACCACAGAGATTACCGGAATAGCTAATGAATTTCGCCCTGATATAATGCTGCTTGGTGACGACAACGCAGCCAAATATATAGGAAATCAATTTCTGGACTCAGACATTCCCATCGTGTTCTGGGGAGTCAACAACACACCTGTCAAATACGGATTAGTCGAAAGCAAAGACAGACCCGGACATAATGTGACCGGAGTGTATCAGTCAGGATATTATGCAGAGAGCATAGATCTGGTCAAGACCCTTGTGCCGGGGACGAAGACATTTGCCATATTGTCGGACGATACGAATTCGGGAAGATCGCATACCAAAAAAATCGGCTATCTGGCCCGTAAAGGGGCTTTATCCCTGAAATTAAAAGATACGGTCGCTACGAGTGATTATAAGGTCTGGAAAGAAAAGGCATTGGAACTTCAGGACAAGGTCGATGCTATTTTTCTTGCACAATACTCAGGCCTTAAAGACACGAATGGCAAAAGTGTGCCGGCCGATGAAGTGACTGTCTGGTTTATGAATAACGTCAAGATACCCGAAGCTGCTGTGCAGGGACAGTTTGTAAAACAGGGTATGCTCTGCTCTGCCGATGATTCGGGATACAACCAGGGATTTGAGGCGGCTGTCATTGCCCATGACATTCTTGCAAGTGGAGCAGATCCTGCGACGTATGCTCCCCGTGCTCCCAAACGAGGCCCATTGATGGTGAATAAGCAAAGGGCTGAACTTTTGGGGATCAAGCTTACAGAAGATATGGGGATTGAAGAATATATTGAAAAAGCGTCTGCTCTGAATTAAGGAGATAAACAATGAAATTCAAAATACTGTTATTTGTTGTGCTCCTTGGAGTCAGTTTCGCTTCAGGCAGTTACGGGGCTTCGGATAATGAACCTGGAAAGAAAAGGATTCTCGTTGTCAGCAGTTATCACAGTGATTACATCTGGTCACGGGATACCAACAACGGATTTAGTGCCGCCATGCTCAAATTTGGTTATTTTGACAATAAAAACCAGATAGCTGAATACACAAAAAATAATTATGTTGAAACATCAATGGCGGTTGTAAGAAAGGTGTGGATGAATTCAAAAAGGAAAACCAGCACATCAGAAAGAGAAGAGGCAAGCTTAGAGATATATAAAATTGCCGGAGAGTTTAACCCTGATCTCATATTTCTTGGAGACGACAATGCGGCCAACTTTGTGGGACGCAAGTTCCTGGATACTGATGTGCCGGTCGTATTCTGGGGGGTAAATAATAACCCTGTAAAATATGGGCTGATAGAGAGCAAAGCCCGGCCCGGCCATAATGTAACGGGAGTGTATCAGTCAGGGTACTTCGCTGAAGGCCTGGAACTTCTGAAAACCATTTCACCTGAATTAAAAACATTCGCAGTATTGACCGTTAATACACCTACCGGACGTTCTCATCATAAAGCCATTCAACACCTTTACCGCAAAGGAGTGCTTCCTTTAAATCTGGTAGAGGTGGTGGCAACAAATGACTACGAGGAATGGAAAAAAAGGGCGCTGGAACTTCAAAATAAAGTTGATGCTTTTTACGTTGCCAATAATTCCGGTCTGAAAGATAAAGAGGGGAATTATGTACCGACCGAAGTAGTCGCAGATTGGTATGTATCTCATATCAATAAACCGGAGGCTACTGTAGGGACATTGGCCAAACAGGGCCTGTTATGTGCAGCTATTGATGCGGGATACAATCAGGGATATGAAGCAGTAATCATGGCCCATGATATCCTTGCCAATGGGGCAAACCCTGCAACGTATGCCGCAAGGTCGCCTAAACGAGGACCATTAATAGTTAACAAACGGAGAGCGGAGATGCTCGGTATCACACTTACAGAGGAGATGGGGATTGAAGAATATGTTGATTAGGAGAATGCCTTAATAAGGATAACAGATGGAAAAAAGCGATATAACAGGTCTATCAATATTCTTCAGACTTCTGATTGCATTTCTGTTGGTAGTAACCTTGATCAGCGGTTCGATGACGATAGTGTACTACGTCTTCAGCAAGAAGACGATTGAAAACCAGACGCAGGACCAGCTTGTTCAGGTCATGAACGGAATCCATGACCGTATCAGAAGCGATATTGATTCTATAAAAAAAGACATCCAGATTCTGGCTTCAAACCCCCTGCTCGATGAATACCTCATGTCTTCTGAGATCGAGTATGAAATCAATGCGAGGTCATTGGAGAGGCTGTTCATGAAGTCAATGAAACTCATGCCGGATGTAACGTACATATCTTTTGTAGATTATGCAGGGATGGAAAAAGTCAGGGTTGACCGGACAGGCCGTTCCGGAACATACAGGGATATAAGCAACAGTTTGCTGTTCAGGGATATTGCCTCTGCCCCTTCCGGGAGCATCCATATTGACCCACCTTACCCGAATAAGGATGGTGAACAGGTGATATCCTTCGGGATCAATAAAACCGATACGGATATCGGAGAATTCGGCGGGGCCATCATCATCGAATATGACATGCAGCACTTCTTCAGATATATAGATGAGATAAAAATCTTTAATGAAAACCACATCTGGGTATATTCCTTTGAAGGAGAACTGCTTAAACATCCTGCAGACATGAAGGCATGCTTTGATCCAACTCCTTACATGCCTGAAGAATACAATGATTCTGTAGTCTTGAAACAGGTGAGAGAAGGCATGGTTGTCACTCAGGATTTCTTTTTTGCTCCCGGCATCCCTTTTTTGCAGGTTGCAATCAGTGTTCCTGATTCAGTTTTGTATCAGGATGTCAGCAAGGTCCTGCGGTTTCTCTCCATTGTCTTTTTGATTTCTTTAACGGTAACTATCCTGATCGTATCTACACTGTCCAAATTCATTTCAGGACCGATCGTTAAACTTGCAAACGCCGCTGCCCTCTTTGCAAAGGGAGATCTCTCTGCCGAGTTGAATATAAAGACAGGCGGAGAAGTCAGGATGCTCGTTGACAGTTTTAATAAAATGACATCTGACATACAGAAAACAACAGTTTCAAAAGACTATTTCAACAATATCATACAGAGCATGTTTGATCCTCTCATTGTTGTCTCACCTGATTATGAAATCAGTTATTGGCCGCGATGTTGGAGATATTTTAAATATTGAACTATTGGAAAAGGGCGTGGAAGTCCAGGGTTTCATTGTTCCGGGGATTGTCGATAATGAAGAAACAGTATATACCACAAAAAAAGGAAAAGAAATCCCCGTGGTCTTTTCAAGTTCGGTCATGACAGGAGCTGATGGCGAAGAGACAGGATATGTCTGTGTTGCCCGGGATATTACAGAACGCATTAAAGCAGAGAAAGCGCTCGCTGAAGCCCAGAAGCAGCTTATTGATTCCGCTCACAAAGCCGGGATGGCGGACATTGCTACGGGAATACTTCATAACCTGGGCAATGTGCTGAACAGTGCAAACTCTTCTGTAGAGGAAACATCACAGATTGTCAGGGCAAGTAAAGTGCAATCTTTTATTAATGCCAATCAGCTTCTGAAAGCGCACATAGATCATGTCAGTGAATTTTTATCCACTGATGAAAAGGGCAGAAAGCTGCCGAAGTTTTATCTGAAACTGGGTGATGTTTTGCTTGAAGAGAATGAGAGAACAGCAAAGAGCATAAAGAGGATTGAAGATAAATTAAATACGATGAAGGGCATTGTCGAGACCCAGCAGGATTATGCAAAAGCAGCTTTTCATTCCGAAAAGGAGGAACTGCCAAAGATCATTAACGATGTCCTGAAGATAGAGAAGGACCATATTAAATCAAATGGGGTGCAAATTAAAGGGGATTATGATAAACCTTTGCGCTGCAAAGTGCATAAATATAAACTGGTGCAGGTGCTTATCAATCTGGTAAAAAATGCCATTGAATCTATGAAGGGAAATGATCTCAATAATAAAACCTGTGAACTTGTAATAGAGACAGGCCGGGTCGATGACCGGAGCGACTTTATAAAAGTAATGGATAACGGCTGCGGCATTCCCCCGGAGAACCTTATTAAAATATTCAACCATGGTTTTACCACAAAAGAAAAAGGCCACGGTTTTGGCCTGCATGCCAGTGCAAATGCCATGACCGAAATGGGAGGCAGTATTAGCGTTGAAAGTGATGGAGAAAACAGGGGAGCGGCTTTTACGGTAGAACTCCCTGTGGAATCTGGAGCAGGCGAATGAGTGTGTCTCATATGATATGCGTTGAACAACGGTTCAGGATACTGGTGGTTGATGACCAAGTTGATATAATTGACGATTACCTGAGGATTCTGGCTCCTGGTGAAAATGATAAAAGAGATGAAGTTGATCAAATGGAGCAGGAATTATTTGGCGAATCCTGCGGCAGTACGCAGGAATTAAACTGCGAAGAAGAACATATTGATATTACTGCGGTAACACAGGGTGAGGACGCAATAACAGCTGTCCGGGAAGCTCTGAACGATGATGATCCTTTCTCGGTGATATTCATGGATGTCAGGATGCCACCAGGCATGGATGGTGTCAAGGCAGCTTATGAAATAAGGAAGATAGATCCTGATGTTGAGATTGTAATTGCGACAGCGTATTCGGATTATAACAGGCAGGAAACAAGGGACATCATTGCCGCAAACAGGGAAGAAGAGAACCTTTACTATCTCAAGAAACCATTCAATTATAATCAAATATGGGAAATGTCCCATGCCCTGCTGCGAAAATGGAATTTGAACCAGAAAGTCAAGGAAAAAACCCGGGAAATTAAAAAGGTCCACTCAACAACGATACTGTCCCTGGCAACACTTGCCGAGTTAAGGGACGATGATACGGGAACACATCTGAAGCGCGTTTCCATATATACAAAGCTGATCGCAAAAGAGCTTGGAAAGCTGAGTGAACCGAGATGGTGCCAGTATGTAACACCTCTGTATGTGGAAGACATCGGAGAATCCTGCGTTCTCCATGATATTGGAAAAGTGGGAATTGCAGATGCGATACTTCTCAAACCGGGCAAACTCACAGACGAAGAATTTGAAATCATGAAAACGCATAGTACCATAGGAGGAGATGTGCTGTCTCAGGCAGTAATGGAACTGGGCGAACAGACATATCTTACCCTTGCCAGGGATATTGCCTATTACCATCATGAGAAATGGGACGGCAGCGGTTATCCCCAGGGACTGAAAGGCGAGGACATCCCCCTGTCGGCACGAATCATGGCCCTGGCTGATGTATTTGACGCTCTTTCTTCAGATCGTCCTTATAGAAAGGCACTCCCCCATGACGTAGTATTTAAGATAATAACAGAAGAAATGGGAGAGAAACACTTTGATCCAACTATCCTTGAGATTTTTATAAATAAGGTGGATAACTTCCTGGAAGTGAAAAAGAAGTTTTCCTGACCGGGTCAACATATGTATATATAGCCAATGTTGATTGTTTTATGTTTCTATCTCTCTTTGTCCTGAAAGGGAATCTTTAGTAATTTCGGAAAAATAAGTTCCCCTGGATTCCTGAAATTGGCCAGACCGATTGTCATATCATAATGGCCTTTCACAGGCTGGTCGTTATACGTACCGAATATCCTGTCCCACCAGGGAAAGTTAAATCCATAGTTGCTGTTAATGATGCACACGGTGCATGTCAGGAGTCACAACAAATAATCTCAAAACCCGGTCGATGTCAACAGGAATATTCACATTACTGTGATTAAACATGGCAGTGGCGTTGAGCAGGACCTCAAATATAAGCACTGCAAGGGGTGGGGCTCCGATTATCATTACTATAGACACTTTAATGCACATGGAAAGCAGGATCTCTATCGGGTGAAAGCGGGCGCCTGATGTAACATCCAGGTCCAGATCAGTGTGGTGCATCATATGCAGTTTCCACGGATGTGGAAGCACATGAAAAGCATAGTGCTGCGCATAAATAATAAAGTCCAGAAACAGAACGGCAATCATCACCGATAAAATTTCCGGTATCTCTACACTGTTAAGTAAACCCAGTCCCTGTTCTTCTGCAACGTATGCCATACCAATTGCAAGTACAGGAAAAAGCCCTCTTAACAAAAAAGAGTTGAGAAAAGTTAAGGAGAGATTAGTAAACCACCGTGCTGTCTTGGAAGACGTAAGTTTTCTCTTCGGTGCTACCACCTCATATAATGACATAATAATAAAGACGCCGAAGAAGACGCCAAATCTTAAATATGCCTCATTTTCCATTATTCGATTTAATATCATAGATAGACTAATTTTGAAGATTATATATTTCATATTATACGCGTAGTATCCGGTAAAATGAACACTTCCGAAGCAGAGCTTCCAGGAATTCTTTTTATTAAATTACATCTTTATAAGTATTCTTAATGCAGGCATTTCCCTATTGAAACATCTCAAAATGCTGATATACTTTTATTAAGAAGCGAGCAGATGTTGTCTTTTGGGAACTAATAGACTCTTGCTGGTAGACATAATTCTATGAAAGCAGAACAAACATATCACTCGCCTGCTCCCAAGACATTCATTTTGACCGCTATTGTTCTTGTACTGGTATTCTGGATATTTGAAACAGCATTAGAAGTATATGTATTTCATCTCAATAAAAACTTCATCCAAAACCTTTTCTTCCCGTCATTACACGAACTATGGATGCGGTTAGTAGTAGCATCTCTTACTGTTTTAGCAGTGGTTCTTGTTTACTATCTTTCAAGACACCGTGAGATGGAAGGTACGCTGCGAGATAATGAAAATAAATTCCACTCCCTTTTTAATCAGGCCTCTGACAGCATCTTTCTCATCCGCCCGACTGAAGACGATCTTATTATTGAAGATGTCAACGAAGTTGCATGCAGCATACATGGATATACAAGAGAAGAGTTAATTGGCCAGTCCATAGGTTTGCTTGATAATCCTGAAACAAGAAAACATATTCCGGAAAGAATCCCTCTGTTAATGTCCGGAAATCCATTGAATGTGGAAGCAGTGCATGTCAGAAAGGACGGATCTCCTTTTCCCATTGAGATAGCAGCCCAACGCATTCACATAGGAGAGAAGCCATATATTCTTGCGATAGACAGGGATATAAGCAAGCGCAAGAAGACAGAATCAGCATTAAACGAGCGGATGAAACTTGCAGAGCTGAGCGCAGATATGGGACTGGCCTTTACAACGGGCGTTACCCTGCAGGATTCCCTGCAGAAATGTTCCGGGTCACTGGTTGATCATCTGGATGCCCTGTTTGCAAGGATATGGCTTTTTAACGAAAAAGAGAACATACTCGAATTAAAGGCAAGCGCAGGATTGTATACCCACCTTGATGGTCCCCACAGCCGAATCACCTATGGTAAATACAAGATAGGAATAATAGCAAAAAGTCGAACTCCCCATTTAACAAACCACGTCGCCGGCGACCCTCAGGTAAGCGACCAGGAATGGGCCAGGAAAGAAAAGATAGTTTCATTTGCCGGTCATCCCCTGATGTTGAAAAACAGACTGATTGGTGTCATGGCGCTGTTTTCCCGTAATGTCCTGTCTGAAATTACCATGAAAGCACTATCATCGGTAGCAGATCAGGTGGCAATAGGTATTGATCATAAACTGAAAGAAGAGCAGGTGTTACATGCCAAGGAAAAGTGGGAGACAACCTTTGACACCATACCCGATATTGTCATCGTTATTGACAGCAATCATCGAATAATGAGAGCAAACAATACATTGGCAAATCGTCTTGGTGTTGACAGAGACAGTATTATCGGGCAGCCCTGTTACAAGGTGGTCCATGGTACCTCTGAACCTCCATCTTTCTGTCCTCATGTGGCGGTCCTTGCTGATGGAAAGGAACGGGTAGAGGAAATTTATGATGAACATCTAAACGGCCATTTTCAGTTCAGTGCAACTCCTATTCTTGACTCACAAAGAAATGTAATCGCGACTGTTCATGTTGCCCGTGACATAACCAAAAGAAAAATGATGGAAGAAAGATTAAAAGAAGCTGCAATTACTGACGAACTGACCGGACTTCTTAACAGAAGAGGTTTTTATACGGTTGCTGAGCAGCAGTGCAAATTGGCTGACCGTACAAAGCGCGGCATATCACTCTTATATATTGACCTTGACGGTATGAAAACAATAAATGACGAACTCGGTCATCAGGCCGGTGACCAGGCATTGATAGACATGGCTGCTCTTCTGAAAAAAACTTTTCGTGGGTCGGATGTTATCGCCAGAATGGGCGGAGATGAATTCTCAGTCCTCCTTACTGAACCGTCGGAAAGCGCTGAATCTGCTGTCACACAGCACCTTCATAATAATATCTGCAAACACAATGAAACAGCAGGTCGCAAATATGAGCTAATGGTAAGTCTGGGGATTTCCTATTACGATCCCCTGCATCCCTGCTCAATAGAAAACCTCCTTATGAAAGCAGACTCCTTAATGTATGAGGACAAAAAATCCCACAGGGATCCGGTCAATCTTTTTGTAAGAAATCATCCTGATAAGTCGTGACCCGGATAAAAAATGACTTCCCTCCTGCCCGGTGTTTCTGCTACACTTCATGAATGTCTATTATCAAGGTTGAACATCTCTCAAAGAAGTTTGGTGCGGTAACGGCCATCCGTGATGTCTCTATTGAGGTTGAAGAAGGCACCATCTTCGGTTTTCTTGGACCGAATGGCGCAGGCAAGTCTACCACGATAAATATTCTGTGTACTCTTCTTTCTCCTACATCAGGAAAGGCCACAATCGCTGGATACGACTGCATGAAGGACTCATCAATGGTCAGGAAGTCTATTGGAATTGTGTTCCAGGACCCTACTCTTGATAAGGAATTAACCGCTTATGAAAACATGATGCTTCATGCCTATTTATATAATGTTAAACGATCAGAGATAAAAGACAGGATACATAATGCATTGAGATTTGTTGATTTATATGAGAGAAGAGATGATGTTGTGAAGAAATTCTCAGGAGGAATGAAAAGGCGTCTTGAGGTTGCGCGAGGGCTTATCCACAGGCCAAGGATATTGTTCCTTGATGAACCAACCCTTGGACTTGATCCTCAGTCACGCGCAAATCTATGGGACTTTATCACTGATCTTCCCAGGAAGCACAATGTGACGGTATTCATGACCACCCATTACATGGATGAAGCAGAAGTCTGTGACAGGATCTCGATTATAGACAGCGGAAGCATTATTGCTACAGGAACACCTGATGAATTAAAAAAGACAATTGGCGGAGATGTGATATATATAAAGACGTCGGACAATGAAAAAGCAAAGGTTGAAATAGAAAAACTGTTTGATGTTGATGTTTCAGAAAAAAATGGTGAACTTTTTCTTACAACCCTTAAGGGTGATTCGTGCATACCTCAGATAATTAAGACCATAGGAGATAAAGCACTTTCAGTAAGACTTCAGCGCCCTACCCTTAACGATGTATTTATAAAAATGACCGGAAAACAGATACGGGACGAAGAAATATCTTCAACTGACACGTTTAAGGAAGACATGCGGGCCTACAGGAGGAGATTTGATAGAGGCTAACGCAGTATATGTTCTGGTTCTGAGAGAACTGATCAAGTTCTTCAGGGCAAAGAGCAGGCTCATTACCACGCTGGCCAGGCCGGTGATCTGGCTTATTCTTGTTGGCGGAGGCATGTCAAGACTTGTGTCACCCGGTTTAGGGGTGGATTACATGCAGTTTATTTTTCCCGGTATTCTGGGTATGACTATTTTATTCAGTTCCATATTCTCCGCCATCTCAATTATCTGGGACAAGGAATTCGGCCTCATGAAAGGAATACTGGTAGCACCTGTTTCAAGATTTTCCATTGTAATAGGCAAGGCATTGAGCGGAACAATCGTATCAACCATTCAGGCGGTGATTATACTTCTCCTGTTTCCATTTCTTGGCATCAAGCTCTCCCTGCTGTCTATCCTTTATGTGCTTGTTATTTGCCTGCTCCTGTCATTTGCAATATCAACTCTCGGAATCGTTATTGCAACCTTTTATGAGAGCTTTGAAAGCTTTAGCGTCATAATGAACTTTATCGTTATGCCCATGTTTTTCCTGTCCGGTGCCATGTACCCGGTCAATAAGCTCCCGCCATTACTTAAAGTTATTTCTCAGCTTAATCCTCTAACATACGGTATAGACGCTTTAAAACATGCCATTCTAAAAGGCAGCAATTTGATAGACTTCTCTGTTGCCACAGACCTTGCTGTTCTCATTATGTGCTCTCTTGTGTTTACAATAATTGCCGGGTTAATCTTTGAGAGAAAAAAATAATATGGATGTTGCATGTATATTGCTGGGCGGAGTCTCTCCCCCCTTTAATATCGAAGAAACATAGTATAATGGTCATTTGACGGGCAGTTAAAACAATTATCATGTTACAGGAGGTACGGTATGAGTGTGTACAAGATTATTGAAGTAGTCGGAACAAGCACCGAGTCATGGGAAAAGGCAGCTCAGCAGGCAATAGAGACGACATCAAAGAGCCTTCATGATCTGAGGATTGCTGAAGTAGAGAAACTGGACATTCAGATGGAGGATGGTAAGGTTAAGGCATACAGGGCAAAGCTTAAAGTATCTTTCAAATATCACGGCGATTAATTTAATTTTATATCATAAACTTTCCGGGGCACGGTTTGCCGTGCCCCGGAACATATGCATTCCCGACATCAATGCTTCATATTCTTCATTAACCCTTTGCCTTCCATCCATTTTGGAAGGAGGAAGAATAATACTACCATTACGATCCCAAGACCGAAAGTCAGCCCCTTGCCAAATACAAGCACTGATCCGGAATAGTTATATAAAAAGGTAAGCGGAATCATTCCCAGAAAAGTGGCAAGGCTGAATTTTTTTAAAGACATCTTTGTCAGCCCTGCCCCGTAGCTTACTACATCAAATGAGACCACCGGAAGCAGTCGTGATATGAAGACAATTTTAGTGAGCAGCTTATCAGAACAGGTTGTGCAGAAATTTACATGTCCTCCAGGAAATTTTTCCATAATGTCTCTGCCCAGAACGCGTGCAATCATAAAACTGATCACTGAACCGGTTAACGCACCAGTAACTGAATAGACTGTTCCCATAAAGGGACCAAAAAAAGCTCCGGCAGCAATATCAAGAGGAAGGCTGGGTATAGGACTGATGACAACAGCCATGGCCATCAACAGCATATAATAAATTGGCGCAAATACTCCGGCTGTTTCAAGACGCAGCTTAATGTTTTCAGGTCTAAAAAAAGAAGACAGGTCCCAGACAAACAGACTTATTACTATTGCTGCAGAAAGTGATGTGAACAACAGAAATTTTAATAAGTAAGATTTATTTTTATCCTTAATTGTTTTTTCGCTCATTACCTGTGCAGTTTATCAAACATCATGAGTAAAATGTCAACTGGATATATCCTGCGTTATCAAGACAGCCGACGATAAAAAGGCAATGAAAGTACTTAATAAAGCTTAAGGTGATTCATTGCCGGTCGCTGGGCTTCGGGCATGTGATAGGGACGATGGGCTTAGAGCCTCGGATTACCGTTTAACCTGGACATGATTTTTACTCATCAAATCACGTACAATACTATCTCATCAATTGATCAATATAACGTGGAGCTGAATTCAGACCGTCTCTACTCTATTATACGGAGGAATTAAGAATGAAAAAGTTGATACACCTTTTAGTGATTGTAATGTTCATGCTTATTATCAGTTGCAGCAGCAATGATACCCAGAGTCAGCTGAAAAAGATAGACGAACTTAAGAACAAGGGTTTCCCTATCACGTCTGAGCAGATGGAAAATATTGATAAATATATTGCCGAAGGCAAGAGTCTTATAAAAGAGGGCAAGGAAAAGCAGGCCTCAGAATCTCTTGCAGAGGCAATTAAGATATTAAATATAGCGCTGGACGCTGATATATTCAATAAGGCAGACTAACATCGACATGAAGCATCCGGGGAACGACTCTTAAACAAATGACAAAGTCATCGACAGACCGGGATGAAATCATTGCTACTCTCAGGAAAAGCAGGATATTCACCGGCATTAATGATGATGGACTTTCAAAGATAAGTCCCTTCTTTAAAAAGGTTAATTTTAAAAATGATCAATTTATCTTCATGGAGGGTGACCCATCCGACTGGTTATATGTTGTAAGCACGAAGAAGGTCAAAATATTTAAACACACTCAATCAGGCAAGGACGTCATCGTTGAGATGAAATCTCCTGGTGAGATGTTCTGTTGTGCTGCTGTTCTTGATAAAAAGCCCTACCCTGAATCAGCCCAGTCAAAGGGAGCCTCCTCAGCAATAAAGATCAGGCGCCGTGACCTTTTGAAATTAATAGACATGTATCCTGTGCTGAAAGCAGGTATTGCAATGTATTTAAATGAAAAACTCACCGATGCATACGAAATGCTGCAGCAATTATCCACTGAGATCGTCGCAAGAAGAATTGCCGCGATCCTGCTGAAACTTTCCGAGAAGGTAGGTATTGAGGATTCTGACTACAGGAAAATTGATTTCCCCCTGACACGCAAGGAAATAGCTGAAATGGTCGGATCGTCAACAGAAACATGCATTCGCACAATGAGCATGTTCCAAAAAAAGGGAATGGTAAGATCCACAAAAAACAGTATTCTGGTAAATGAAGAAGCCCTTGTGAATTTTCTTGAACAGTAGATTATGATTTATTCCTCTTTCTCATACTGTTCCTGAATTCCTCTATTTACATATTTCTCTCACATGACAATTATCATATTAATTTTCTCATAAGAGATTTATGATATGTACAAGAAGAAAAGATAGCCGTTGTTAATAACGGTTGACTTGATAGGTACTTTAAGAAATGATAAAGGAGGTTTAGATCATGGCTACAACAAAAATAGACATAAACAACTATTGCGAATGCCTGTATTCGGAATTGTCCAACATTAAGGACAGCCTGGATGCTTTTGTGACCCAGATTGACCTGTTGGAAGGAAAAGATAAAGGTCATTTCCACTCCCATACGAAACATCTGAATGAGCTTATCAAGAATGTTGAATGGAAGATGGAGATCTTTGCAAAAGAGTGCCCTGTTGACTGGGGCAAGTTCGGTAAAGAAGTGGAAAGCAGCACCTCAGTTCCTACTATGGAGACAATGAAAGAAAAAGATTTCCCTTCACCCGGTTATGCCGGCGGGTAACTGACAGCTTCGTGCGAATAGCAGTCTCCTGTGACATGATTTATCATGTGGCAGGAGACTTTTTTTGTCATCACATGACGTAAACCCGAAAAGCACACAGATCCCCGATGCCTGAATTATCGAAGTTCAACTTCGATAATTCCATATTTCAGAATATCCTGATAATTATTCATATAATCTTATAATTCTTTCATTTTTTATATGGGCTTTCAATATGATAGCTTCAGAAAGCCGGGGTCTCATATCGTGAAGAAATTTCTTTGTACTCTCATATTTCTCAAATTTACCGAGCCTCAAAGTGTATAACTCTTCAACTTTTTCAATTCTAAGTAGATCAAGATATTCTTTATTTAGATATAGGAGTATAAAATTGAATTGTTTCTGAGCATCTGCGATTTTTGACAGGCTCTTTATCTGGATCGTATATACTAATTCAGAAGCATACTGATCATCCGCCTTTAATTCCTCATTTACTGTATTTTCTGTATTAATACTATTATCAGGTTTTGCCTCTATAGTTCTTTTCATATCTATATGTTGAGTTTCATTAGATTTATGTGAGAGTGCTTCCACATCCACATTCCTGCGGTCTGCCTGCTCTTTCAAAGGTTCTATCAAAACAATTCCTGATTTAATCAAATGTTCATTTGGATCTGATTCGTTTGGTGCTGTTTCATAATTAATATTACTGACAGGGACTCTTAATGCCTTAAATGTAATACTGCCCACTAATATTAAGATTGCAAAAGAAAGACCAATAATGAAATGGGGCATTAATTTTCTTTTATGATTCTCTGATGTTTCCGGGACTGCATTTTCTCTTAAAATTGCTGTAGATTTTTCTTCTTTCCTTTCACTCAATAATACTTCAGATTTTCTGCCAAAATTAAACAGATCAATAGGGGTTTCTCTAATTGCGCATAGTATTTCTATCAGCTTGTCTTTAATCGCTTTGTCCATTGTTCTCAGTTTTATGCCTGCAAGAAATGTATTAGCAGACCATTTTTCCCATACAATATCTCCTAAGAAAGATACACTCGAATTACTTTGTAGATGCTTTAATGTGAAATCAATGTTTTCTTTCTGCTCAAATTCAATATTATCCATTTCAATACTAAATCCCTGGTAAGAAAAGTTTCTTATTAAGCCTAATAATGTCGTGTGTGAATTAATTTCTATAACATGAAAAATATCTGATCTCCTGGATTTTCTTCTTTCATGTACCATTGCTATTTGCCTTATGTGATGAAAATATGAATATTGGATAAGTGAAATAAAATATCCCCCGAATTCATGGAAACAAATATATCAAAAAAAGATTTACGTGTCCAGTTAAAAATAGGTTTGGAATCCATAAAAATATTTAAATGACACAATTAGTAAAATTAACTATTAATATCTGTGATTTTCCAGAGGATTAAAAGAAATTAATCTAATGCTTGACGGATCCAGACTAAATTCATGACAAATATCATATTCATCTGCTGAGATTCGTCGTAATATGTATTTAGAAATAAGAAAAAGGGAGGTGATTTATATGAAATATGAAATGGAATGTAACTGTGGCGAGACAGTATCAGTTGATGCATCCTCTCATGAAGAGGCCCTGACAAAAGTCAAAGGGATAATGAATGAGGATGCTATCAAGCAGCATATGCAGGATAAACATCCGGGACAGCCTTTAATGACTATTGAGCAGGCTCATGCCATGGTCGACCAGAATCTGCACCCAGTCAGTTAAGGAGAAGAAAAAAAGACTGTCGGGCGACGCTCTACAGTCTTTTTTTATGTCATATGAACCTCTGACCTCTCACCTATTACCTATATATTATCTTATGTGGAATTATCATGTTACCTTTATTATGCTCTGTGATATAATTTCAGAAATTACTTAATGAATGAAAGGGTTCTATGATTACCAGCCAGTTAATGCTCAGTCTGCTTCTTATTCTTGTTGTTGCCTGGGGCATGGGAAGTATATTCGCACGTTACGGACTTCCCTTTGTACTTGGAGAGCTCGTGGCTGGAATTATAATCGGCCCCCCCCTTCTTGGCCTGATAGGTCCCTCCCCTGCTATTGAACTTCTTGCTGAACTTGGTATTTTCTTTGTTATGTTCCATACCGGCATGGAGATGGACCCGAAGGAACTGGTTGAACACTTCTGGCCTTCACTTGCCGTTGCTATAGGAGGATTTATACTGCCCTTTGTCCTCGGTTATTTTACTACCCGTGCATTTGGCGGGACCATTAATCAGTCTTTGTTTGTGGGCATGGGAATTTCAATAACTGCCATTGCGGTCCAGTCTGTCATATTACATTCTCTCAAGATAAGTACTACCTATATCGGGCACATCATTATCGGTGCAGCCATAGCTGACGACATTCTCTCATTAATAGGTTTGTCCATCTTATTAGGTCTGGCAAAGAGCGGGACCATTGAGGTTTCAGGACTTATGATTCTGATTGGTAAGGTTATTGGATTTTTTATTTTCACCATACTGATGGGACAATTTGTGATGCCCAGAATAACTTCCAGACTGCATGACCGTGAAGGCAAGGCATTTACCTTTGCCATGGCTGCGGCGCTTCTTATGGCATACCTGGCTGAACTGGTTGGACTTCACCTGATCATAGGGGCATTTCTGGCCGGTCAGTTCGTCAGAAAAGAGATAATGGATGAAAAAATTCATCATGCTATCAGCGATCGTTTTTATGGATTAAGCTATGGTTTTCTTGTACCAATATTCTTTGCCTCTTTATCATTTCATCTTCATTTAAACTGGGACCCGTCTTTTATAATCTTTGCTTTAGCTATAACTGCGGCAGCAATAACAGGCAAGCTCGTTGGGTGCGGCCTGGGCTATGCCTTTTTCAAACGTAACTACTGGGAATCTTTGATCGTAGGATTCGGCATGAACGGACGTGGTGCGGTAGAGATAGTTGTTGCTTCTGTCGTGTTAAAGCTGAGTAATGAACTTCTCACAGCCAATCCCGGCATGGATCCCCTGTTAACACAGGACCAGTTCTCAGCCCTTATATTAATGGCCTTTATTACAACTCTGATGGCCCCTCTTACTTTGAGATGGGCTGTAACCAGGGCCTGCAGTGCAGATGAATCATCATCATTTTGCATGTTGTGGGACAAAAAACTGTAAGATAATTTATTCCTGTCCATATAAATCACCTATTGAGAAGCAATGAATAGGTAAAGTCATAAACATAATATGTTGAAGGAGAGCTTTCCATGTTTTTATTTTAGAAAATCATTTCACAGTTTACTTTCAAGGTAAAAATCGCTCACTTGAATAAACTTTTTCTTTTAACGCGTTGAGAATTTTAATAATACATATCATTTTAGTAATAATTGGAATTTCATATGGCTGCAGCAAAGAAAGGTTATATGAGAATGTATATGAAGGGTTGAAAAAAAGAGACGAAATCAAAAGACATCCGAATGAGCAATCACCGTCGGATGAACCAATGAGTTATCAGGAGTATTTATATGAAAAGGAGAGAATAAAAGAGTAATAACATGGGCCCATTATATTATCTCAATCCATAATTCAGGGGCAATTGCAATACGCCCCTACGTATGCATATTGTTCATTAATATGAGAATTATTGAGAATATTAGATTTGTTCCTTACTTTATAAAGTGCATTAAGAAACTATCTATAAACCTCTATATAATCGATAAATGAAATTGAGCTTTCTCCTGTATTATCCGAATCATTCATTATTGCAATGCTGGCTGTTTCAGGTGGGTCCTTGCCAAAGGCTTTTCTGTAATCTTCCAGTACATTGACCTCTTGTTCCAACCATTTTCCAATATGTTCAGCACCGGACTGCACAATGATCATTTTTTGCGAACCTGTTTGTAAGTATGACTTCCTCATGTTCTCTGTTGGCCCATATGTAGTTTAAGGTACTGTGAGGGGGATATGTGCCATACATTTTTTTTGCCAGGCCATATTTAAATTTCATACCAAATGACGCCTTGTCAGGATCATATTTAAACATTACATAAATACGCATGGGATAATCATCTCCCTCTTTTGTTGCAGCATCTCCTTTTTCATAGACATTACTAACTTTCCATTTCCACCTTATATTTGGGTAGTCGTAGATATTAAATTCATTTTTATACACCATGCCTGAAGCAGATGAATCACTTTCAGACATTACATACCTACGATCCCCATCATTATATATTGTGTATGTTGTGTGTGACTTTATTTTTTTAAAATACAGGGGTTCCCAGTTTTCAAGTGATTGAAAGTCCTCCCGGAGTAAAACCTCAATGCTTTCTGCATGAATGGACATTAAAAGCAATATGGTAAATATAACAATTAATTTACAGTAACTTATATAAATTATATTAATGTTATTCATTATGTCCTGAACAGGTCAGAAAAATAGTTACCACGGTTTAATTATGAAAGACAGTCTGGTAAGTTTATTTAGCAACAGGCCCCTCCGCCCTCACCTTCTCCTTCATGTTTTTCATGAGCAGGGGCACATTCAAAAGGGCCGTAATGTACAGATCTGTCGCCAGTTATTCGGAAGTGGTCTGAAAAACGTGTCTCGCTCAGCATGGATGCTGTATTACCGCAGACAAGCATGGGTTTTCCTGATATAAAACGATGATGGTCATCAAGGTCAAAGGCATGGGCATATCCTGAGATGGACCCCCTGTAAACCGCCACCTGACCGTAATCCTCACAGATGTCCTCAAGGCTGTCCAGTTTAAAGGCCCTGACAGTCATGGAGTAAAAATCAACCATTCCCACCCTTACTTCTATTTTTGGATTACTCAGCTTTATCTTATGGCTTGAAACAACTCGATAATCCGGACATCCAATATCCCGAAGCATTCTGCGAAAGTCTTCCACATACATTGCTCCGCCAAGGCATTCGCTATGCAGCAGAGGATCATTCTGCAGCTCTTCAGGCACCCTTCTTCCGGTAAAGACATCAGAAAAGTAAAGCTCCCCTCCGGGTTTCAGAACACGAAAGATCTCTGAAAAAACTTTTTTCTTATCTGAAGAAAGATTGATTACACAGTTTGACATTACAATATCCATGGAGTTTTCATCTATTTCAAGTTCTTTTAAATCTTCGATATACCCTTTTTTAAACTGTACATTGGGTGTGGCATAGCCGAACCTCTCCATCTGGGATTTCAGATGTCTCTGCCCTACCTCGATCTGTTCATCTGTCATATCTATTCCGGTTACAAATCCCTCAGGGCCGGCCAGTCGTGAAGCAATGAAAACATCTTTGCCGGTGCCACAACCAAGGTCAAGGATTGTACACCCTTCCAAAGCAGGAGGTATGGGAGACCCGCAGCCATAAAACTTGGTCAACACTTCACTATCAATCTCTTTTTCGATATCCTTGACTGCAGGATGGAGCAGTTCATCACTGCAGCAGCATGCGCCTGTTTTCAGATCACTCATGCCCTGAAGCACATGTCCGTAATAATTTTTCACAAATTCAGTTTTCTCTGGAATATCTTTCACTAATAAAAGGCTCCTTTACGTTGTTATATATTAAACGATATTTATCACATTTCTATCACATTTCTAAAAAAATCGGGTTATGGGTGATTGGTATTTTTTACCTATGACCCATAACCTATGACCTATTATCATCTCCACACGCCCTGCCCTTCAAATGAAAAAAGAACTTCAGGGCCTTCTTCACCTTTGGCGAAAAGATCTTGCCTGAATAGTAATTGCCTACTACCCTTTTGTTTATCTCTGCCAGCGTAGGATAGGGATGGACCGCTGATGCAAGCGCAGAAAGCTTGACTCCTCCATTCATTACCGCGACCCATTCACTGATAAGTTCACCTGCCTGGGGACCCAGGATCTGTATGCCGATTGGTTTTGCCTTTCCATCAAGCAGCAATTTCACCATGCCGGTCTCTTCCCCCTCAGCAAGGCTTCTGTCATTTGACCTGAATTCTTCCTTCCAGACCGAATAATCAATGCCGGCTGCTTTTGCGCTTTTTTCATTCATCCCTATGCTGGCAAGCTCAGGGTCTGTATATGTACACCAGGGCAGATTTGTATAATTTGTTTTCTTGGGAATATGAAGAATTGCATTATTTAATACCACCCCGCCTTCATACCCTGCTGCATGGGTAAACTGGTATCCTCCTATAACATCACCTGCGGCATATATATGACTATGGTTTGTCCGGAGTCTGTTATCCACCTTAATGCCTTTCCGGTCAAATTCAAGAGATATATCTTCAAGACCGAGCCCGTCTGTGTTCACCTGTCTGCCAAGGGCAACAAGAATCTTCTCAGCCTTCAGACTTTTTTCTTTTCCAGCACTGTCCTTTATGACAACTTCTTTTTGATCGCCAATATCTTTAGTCCTGACAAGAGCAGTATTGAGATAAAACTCAACGCCTTCCTTCTCAAGAACTGCCATGACAATATCTGCCATGTCCCTGTCTTCCTTGCTCAGGATCTGACCGCTTCTCTGCAAGACACTCACTTTGGTTCCGAGTCTGCAGAATGACTGGGCCATTTCTATCGCTATCGGACCTGCACCTATAACAATCATTGACTTTGGCAGACTGTCCAAACTGAAGACCTCTTTATTGGTAATATGAGAAGTACCCTCAATTCCTTCTATGGGAGGTATGGCCGGCGAGGTTCCTGTGGCAATTAGCCATTTTTTTGCAGAGTATGTTTCATTACCAATGATTAC
>CALZJD010000034.1 GCA_945787795.1 Thermodesulfovibrionia bacterium
TTCAGGCCATGGACAGCCTTCATAAGCAGCAGCTTTAAATTGTCCTCATGTTCTGAACGTATATCGCCGCTTATGGTAAATATTCCTACGTTTTCAAATGATTCATGTTTGACCTTCATCTGCTCTCCTTTACTGAATGAACTGGATAAAGCTCTAAACTATTGCCAGCAACTCAACTGGCTTCAAAGGACCTGGTCAGCCCTGATTTTATATTGTTATACGATGTACTCTTTTTTGATCGAAACCTGTATATTTCGCATTCGCTGAAATGATTGATACAATAATGTATGGCCGAATCTATATTCCGGCTTGTCATATCAAAACAGTGGCAACTTGGAAACGGCTTCTTTACATGAGGACACATTTCATTGCCTGCTTTCATAACCATCTAAATCTCCCTTATTAGTACTCCGGTACTTCTGATGAGCAATTTGTTACTTTCTGTAACCTAAAACTGATAAATCTGTTCATCGAAAAGTTAGTTAGATAGAGATGATAATACAATAAGCGTGCCAGTCCTCATAATTAATTAAAATATGAGTTATTAAACGCACCTGTTTCTTAAGAGCAGGGCTGTTTGTCTGTTAAAAACTCATATTAGTTATTAATTATAAAGAGTTGCGATGAACCCTGATTTTAGAGTTATTGAAGGCGGACAGGATGCTTAATATCAGATTGAATTTAAAATAGTTCTCAGATCACCATAAAACCATGACATGTCGTGGTTTTATGGTGTCGTGATATCGTGACATGTCGTGATTTGAAACTCAGCTAATCAACATTGATATTATACTTCTCAATTTTTCTGAATATGGTCCGGACATTGATTCCGAGAAGGCGGGCTGCTTTTGCTTTATTGCCACCTGATTTTCTGAGCGCATCGCGAACAGTTTCAGGATCCATTTCATTGGCATTTAAAGATGAGGCCTGCCTGGATGATATGTCACTGAAATGAACTGGGAGGTGCTCCCGGTCAATTGTATTTTGTCTGCACAGCACAAAGGCATGCTCCAGTGTATGCTCCAGCTCTCTTACGTTTCCGGGCCAATGGTAAGCCATGAAGACCCTCTGGACTCCCTCAGAGATGGCATCAATATGTTTATTGAATTTTCCGTTAAATTTTTGTATAAAATGCTCCACCAGCACAGGTATGTCATCCATTCGGTCACGAAGAGGCGGAACAAGAATTTCTACAACTTTTAACCGGTAATAAAGGTCTTCCCTGAACTCCCCCTGCGTGACTTTTTTTACCAGGTCCTGATTAGTGGCAGCAATAACACGAACATCAACCTTGATGGGAGTTGAGTCACCAACTCGTTCAAAGACCATTTCCTGTAACACCCTGAGAAGACGTAACTGCATCCTCGGACTTATATCCCCTATTTCATCAAGAAATATGGTGCCGCTGTCTGCCTTCTGAAAACGGCCCACCTTGTTTTTATCCGCTCCGGTAAAGGCCCCCTTGACATGGCCGAAGAGCTCGCTTTCCAGGAGGCTTTCAGAAAGGGCTGAACAGTTTACCTTAACGAGAGGACCACTGCTCCTTTCACCGCTGTAATGGATTGCATCAGCCACAAGCTCTTTTCCGGTGCCGCTTTCTCCTGTTATAAGAACGGATGTCAGTACATCGGACAGGTCTTCGATAAGGGTATATATTTTTTGCATCTTTTCATTGTGTCCAATGATATTCTGGTGCTGTTGGCGCTCCTTCAGGTCCCGTTCAAGGTTCGTAAGACGGGTCTCATCCCTGATGACCATCACAGCCCCTGAGAAATTGTTGTTACTGTCCAGAAGAGGGGAGGTGCTGAGGGTAACTACCTGTCTGAGTTGTCCAGTCAGCTTGCATTCAGCACGACTTACTTCGACCCCCTTTTTGGAAGCTATTGTTTTTTGAAGTGCATCAAGACATTTCCCATTGCATTCAAGACTGAGCGAGGCAAAGGAGTTGCCAATATGGCTGCGGTCAAGCCGGCATATTTGTCTTGCCGCATCATTTATTTCAAGCACCAGCATGTCACTGTCCACAGTGACTATGGCGTCCTTAACACTCCTGAAAATTGCCTCGAGATTGGAACGGTACTGTTCGGTTTTGTCCTGGAGAGTTTTGTGCTGCAATGCCAGGGTAGCTGTATGTATTAATGTATCGGGACGAACAGGCTTGGGTATATAATCAAAGGCGCCTAACCTTACTGCATCGGAAGCGGTCTCGATGTTGGGATACCCGGTGACCATAACTACAACAGACCGGAGCTTTCTTTTTTTAATCTCCTGGAGCAGATCGATTCCTGTTTTTCCACCAAGGATGATGTCGGCAAATATCAGGTCATAATCGGTCTCACTGATCCGGTCAACAGCCTTCTGAAAGTCCGCGGCCGTATCTATGTCGTGTCCTTCATCAGAAAGGAAACTCTCAAATGTGAACCTGATACTCTCTTCATCGTCTACTACAAGAATTTTTGCCATAATACCATTATTCTGAAAAGGCTGCGTTTACCTGGCCCGGTGTTCTGCAGGCAGGTCTATAAGAACTTTAGTGAATTCTCCTTCATTACTTTCAAATATCATTTTCCCGTTATGATCACTGACTATGCCATGACTAATACTTAATCCAAGGCCGGTCCCTACATTGCCTGCTTTTGTTGAAAAAAACGGATTCATAATTTTACCCATTATCTGTTCAGGGATACCTGTCCCCTGATCATGAAAAAGCGTTCGTATATACGGGGTGTTGTCAATCGATACGGTACTGCATTTGATCTCAAGGATTTTCTTGTCATGTTCACCATTATACTTCTCATTCAGCGCATACCTCGCATTGCTGAGGATATTGAGAAACACCTGTTCAATCTGCTGCGGCTGGGCTACAATCGGGGGCAGGTCGTGGGGTATGTTGATGTTCAGGTTTATTCCGTCTTTCCTCATTTGCGTTTCGGTAAGGGCAAGTGATTCAGACATGATGGTATACACATGAACAGGTTTTTTCTCCTCTTTACTGTCTCTGGCAAAGGAAAGCAGGCTTCTTACAATATTTGCTATCCGGTCTCCTTCCTTAATGATCCTTGTTGCAACGTCCCTGTCGCTGCTGCCCTGTGCGCTTTTTCTTGAGAGTATTTCAGCGTAGTTGATAATACCGTTAATAGGATTATTGATCTCATGTGCCACTCCCGCAGCGAGTTCTCCAAGTGAAGCCAGGTGGCCTGCCCTCAACGTCTCTGCTTCTGCCTGTTTGCGTTCTGTGATGTCACGGGCAATTGCTCTTGTGCCTGTCAGTTCTCCTTCATCATCAAAATTTGCAAATACATTAATAATGGCAGGAAACGTTGTACCGTCTTTTCTGATAAAGGTCCTCTCGAGATTAAACATGGCCCCTTTCTCCCGCAAAGTAGAGTAATCTCGATCAATGTGTTTTCCGGATTCAGATGTGAGAAAATGTGAAAGAGGTCTTCCAATAATATCATCTTTTGCATACCCGAGCATAGTAGCTTCCGTCTTATTGCAGTCGATAATAATATTACCTTTATTCAGGGTGTGGTACATATCAGGGGCATTATCATACAGATCACGGTACGTGCTTTCCGACAGCCTGAGCGCATCTTCAGCGTTTCTGCGCTGTATGATTTCATCTTTAAGCAGGTTGATTGCTGAAGACAGGTCTGCTGTCTTTTCCTTTACAAGCCCTTCAAGGTGATGACGGTGGTTTTTAAGTTCCTCTTCAATTGCTTTTCGTTTGGAAATATCCCGGACTATATGAATTAAACCGGAGAAATTATTATGTCTGTCAAATCTAGGAATGGCGCTTACTTCAACATGTTTTTTCAGGTGCGGCTCATAAAATTCATGAATCGAAGCAGTTCCGGTCTCAAGGGATTTACAGCTTGGACAGTTCTCTGGCGGAGATTCCTTGCCATGATAGTATTCAAAACACTTCAGGAGGGGAATTTCATCAGCCGAAATATCAAGGAATTTCTGCGCGGCTTTATTGGCCCTGATGATATTGAAGTTCTTATCATGAATGGTGATCATATCTTCAATCGAATCAAAGGTGCTCTCCCAGTCCTGTTTTGATTGTATAATCAAATTCTCCATTTTTTTGCGTTCTGTAATGTCAACAAGAGTAGTCATAATATGAGTAATGTTGCCGGATTCTCTGAGAAGAGTTCCATTGATATGGCCCCATGCGATACTGCCGTCTTTTCTGATATATCTTTTTTCCATGTGATAGCTCTGACGATTGCCCTGAAGCAGCTCGGTCATAAGTTTCCTGTTTGCAGGCATATCTTCAGGTACGGAGAGATCAGACACGCTCTTTTGCTTTAATTCTTTTTCATTGTATCCGAAAAAGTTCATGACCGCCTTATTAAAAATCGCAAATTCCAATATATTATTTAAATTGTGAGTGTTAGGGGAAAACAGGGGATTGATAATAATTCCTACCGGTGACATCTCAAAGAACGTCCTGAACTTTTCTTCACTGTCAATCAGGGCCTCTTCTGACTGCTTGCGTAATATGCCGAGCGCTATCTCATCTGATACTGATTCAAGGGACTGAAAAGCAATGTCAGAGAGTGGTGTCCGGGAGAATATTGCCATCACGCCGATTACCATATCAGAAATGATAAGAGGATAACCGGCAAATGCTTTCAATCCTTCCTGCTTTATCCACTCCTGGTTATGAACACGCTCATCACCAACCAGGGTGTTGCTCAAATGCGGCTTCTTTTCCTGAGCAATAAGACCTATCTTGAACTGGCCCACGGGTACGTGGCTGTGCTCTCCATCTATATGCGTGTACATGCCCGCGCTTGCCTTAAGTTCAAGAGTAACCCTTTTTTTGTCCAGTATCCATATGCGGGCAAAGGCAGCATCAAGGTGATTAACCAATTCTTCACAGCACTGCTGCAGCATCTCAACAAGGTTCTCCCCCCTGGTAAGAGCGACGCCTATACTGGCACGAAGCATGGTCAGGTTTGTCTGCTCCGAAATCAATTTCTGTGATTCTAGGCGTTTTGTTATGTCTCTGACTGCTTCAATACCGGCATATATGGTTCCTTCAGAATCCCGTAAAGGAGAGGCAGAGATCTCTACGTGTATAAGACCCTGATCAGTAGGGGCGCTTCTTGTTGTTTTGCAGGATGTTCCACTATTGAAGGCCTCAGCTACGGGGCAGCCTTCACAGACAGTATCTCTTTTTTCATACGCCTGATAGCAATATTCACCGAGATGGTCACCTATCATGCTCTTGTGCATTTCATTTTGATACAAAACTTTGAAATCCCTGTCCTGGACGCTAATTCCATCACCTATTGAGGCAATAATGCTTTCTGATTTTGCCTTTTCAGCCTTTACCGATGAAATTGCCTGTTGCAGATTTTCTTCAGCTATCCGGTGTTTTTTTATGTATTTTGAGATTACAACAGAGAAGATTGCAAATGCCCCAAACATAAATAAGCGGAAAAATATTTCGTGTCCTGATACATTAAAAATGAGAGAGTCCAGAAAAGATTTTTCGAGGAAAATATACGCATCAATAAAGGCATCAGCCACCCAGAGAAAGATACCGGCCAGTAAAGAAAAGATAATTACTTTATGTTCTTCTTTGATGTGGTGAAGTAAGTTTGACAGCATGATTTTCTCTCAAGCTACAGATTTCTGGAAGAGCATCACTCAATATTCTAACGTATCTGATATAGACAATAGAAATCAAGGAACAGGGATATCGGATTACTTGATACACCTGGGGCACCGTGCATCGAATGTTATTCATGGGAAACTCTGTTTCAATGGAATTAGTTATGCATTATTCGTTATTTGTTGTACAACATACTATCATCAAAGCAATCATTTTGTACCGAGAAGCTATCTCAAAATATGTTTTTATGATAAAAACATCCATTGTCATTCCCGGAGTTGATCGGGAAATCCAGGTTTTTCAAGGCTTTCTGGATACCCGCTTACGACCTGCGGGTATGACAGTGACGACATCTTTAATTTTGAGACAGGTTCTCATAACGTGTAACTTATAACATATAACGCTTACATACGCCCTCAACAGCTTTTCAGCAAATCTTAATTTTTAAGATCCTGGATGATTAATGACATAAATAATCAGGGTTAAGGTATATGGATTATTGTTTCTTATTGAACGGATTAAATAAAGGAAATAATTTGATTATAAATAATATATATAGGAAGGAAGAGCAAAATTTAAACAAGCTTATGAGTAAAAGCCGGGATTTGTATCTTAATAAGATGTACAAGGGGTCAAGTGAACGGAAGAATGAAAAAAATACAAGAGATACTGAATTAAAAAATACATCCTCAATCTTTTATCTGTTACCTTGAAACCTGGACCCCTTGATCCCTTGGACCCTTTTTTGATATCAAAACTTTCTATCTGTAATGGACCACTGTACGGCAAAGAGAAATAATTCTCTGGAGCTTTTGAAACCCATCTTTTTCTTTATATGGGCTATATAAGTCTCTATTGTCTTGATGCTGAGGTTCAGGGAACCGGCTATATCCCTGGTTTTCATGCCCTGTCCAATGTACTGGAAAACTTCGAGCTCCCTGTTGCTGAGCCTTTCAATAGCGGAACTGCTGACACCGGTGCTTTTTGAAACCAGTTTGTTAATGAGTTTTGGACCCAATTTGTCGCTTATGTATAGATCTCCGTTAAGTACTTTCCTCATGGCAAAAAGAAGCTGTTTTGGTGGTTCTTCCTTCATTATAAATCCCTTTGCACCGGCCCTTAGACAACGTTCCGCATAAAGGATTTCGTCATGTATCGACAGGATGAGCACTGGTATATCCGGATACTCGCGGCACAGGTCTTCAATGACTTTGAGTCCGCTGAAGGTACCAAGGGCAATTTCTACTATTACAATGTCCGGTTTACTTTTTTTAATAGCCGGCAGGACGTGTCTTATGTCCCCGGACTCACCACACAAAACAAGGTCATGTTGCTGGTTGATAAGCTGCGATAGTCCCTGTCGTACTATGGGATGATTATCAACGATAAAGATTTTTACGCTATTGCTTCTGGAGACTGCTTTGTGATGTGTTATTTTATCTTTCACCATATGCATCTACTCCTGAAGCAAGCGTTTATATGGTTACATTGTAAAGAGTAGTAGCTAATTTTAACACCTATTAAATATCTGTATTAATTTAATTAATGATTTTGGTTCTTCTCCCATTTAGTTGCTTGAAGATGAACCATAATTTTTTGTATTGCTAATAATGCAACTTCGAACCGGACATGTGCACATTGCTTTATCCATGGGATATTTTATTATCACATGTCTTATTATTTGTATTGGCAGTTTAAAAAAACCGTTGCCAGTATATTCACTTACCCTGCAAAGGCGGTGCATTCCTTCTGACGGAGATGAGCTGATTTCTTTGCAATGTATAACCGTGTCTATCATATTTTGTGCGTATTCTATCAAACATAACATTAAGGAAGGATTAAGATTGCGAATTTTTTGCACGCTTTGATATAAACGTGTTAAAAACATCTGTATGCCTGGAACAATAGCAGTTGACATCGAAACAACAGGCATGGATTTTTCACCTCTTACCGGTCTTATCTGAAATTTTATGTTCGAAAAAAGGGTTAACATTTTATTCATTTACATGACTCTTCCTGTTTTTGCGTTCTGGTTTTGAAAAAGCTTTAAATAACGACAGGTTTTTAGGCTTGTGCCTTTACAATATAATTCAACTTCAAACGGGCTCAATACCGGATCGATGTGTCGTAAACGACAAAGATCGGCTTTATCATTTTTACCTGCAATAAGATGTCGATAAGATGTCGACAAAGAGATAACTTATTATCATTTTTCATAATTTTCATCTCATTGCCCATATAATATATATATGGGCTCTTGACCCGAAAAACTACACAAGTGTCTTTTCTTTAACCATGTCCCCTTCTGCTGCCAAATAGTCATAAAGAGAGGGTTTGTTGACCTTTAATTCAGGCAGTAGATTATTAAGTGCCAAGACTCCTGGAGTGGTCTTCGAGCCCATATATAGTTTTGTTTCGCCAATCTCTTCAAGCCTGTATCCAATCATTTTCAATAAACGAAAAAACCTGACATCAATAGACATAAACGAATGGGAAACTCCCATGTTAAGGCTGGTCTTCATCATTTCTCTGCAGAGCATTAATGTTATTTCGTGCTTTTTATAGGTCAGATTCTGAGGAACAATAAACCGGGAAACTTCCACACAATACGTTATTTTTCCATGGATTGCCTCGATAAATTCTCTGGGGTACAAATTGAAATTTGCTTCTATGGGGAGTTCTCTATCTCCCTGCAATATCAGCCGGGACGTACCCAGACAGTTGCCTGACTCGTCCAAAGCCAGGAAGATAAGGCTCTGGTTTTCGTCGTACTCGTCCTGCTCTTCCTGATTTATATATCCTTCGTCGGGAAGCCATTTCAGGTCCTGACACATCATCTTATAGCGCAGCTGATAAGCTTTCTGCTTGTCTTCCGCTTTTACCGCGGGAATCACTTTCACAGACATAGTTGACTTTCCTTTCGAAATCCAGCAGATGAGGATATTGTGTGAATGAGTAGAGTTTAATTTTTAAGGGAAGAGTGTTAAATGCCTGTTTGTATTTATCTTCCCATACATGGTCCGGAAGTATCCCCTGTTTGAGCTGCACGCCAAGTTGTACAGAGCCCCTGCTGTTGCATAGTTTAAAGTTGCCCGTAGTTGTAGCGGCGATCTCCCAGTTATCAAAAATAATTTCCTTTATCTTCTCGGGATATATATTCGATGTACTTTTGCCACGCCCGAAATGTGCCAGGATTTTTATATCAGGAGAAGATATTAATGGTATGTGACCGAAATCTTTCAGGACTCTGTTGATGTGGTCTCCTGATAGTGTCTCTCCTTTGTCTCCGCTTTTATATCTGATCAAAGGCAGGGTCCTGTCAGGACTGACTGTTGATAATACTATTGAACCCATGTTGCTGTCTGGTTCAATGACTGATTCAACATATACCTCCTTTTCATCATAAGCAAAAATCATCGGGCAGAAATCAAGATCACCAAAAAGGCTCTTGAAAACGTCCCCTTCTCTGGACAGCAGGTGCCTCAACATGATGGTTTCATCAGTTTCATAAAAGTAGCTGAGCCCCAGCTCAGCCATGCCCATAGATGAAATCACACGCTGGGGCCCCACAAATGTCTCGATATAGTTCCCATAACTTTCAGGTGTCCACTCCCCCCCCACAATTATATAAAGAGGAAGATATTGCCACGAGATAGACTCTTTCACGCCAAGTTCGATCAGGCTTTTCAGAAAAAGAGGTTCTCCAACCAGTATCATCTGATCATAACTGCTGCCAAAGGATTTGATCACTGATATTGCGGTGTCTGTTCTGACCCCTATTGAGGCGACACTCACAGAAGGTGACTGAATGGAGATAGCTCCCGGCACCATATTAAGAAGCAGGGTTTTTTTGTGGCCTGTGTTAAAGCGGTTTTTGAGTACACTGTCAATACTGTTGCTGGTCCTCATGAGGTCTGTATCTCCAAATAGTCCGAAGGAGAAATTGTCACCTGTAGAACCGGAGCTTGGGATAATATTTTTGACTTTATATAATGGGAGGGAATGAATTGCCGAGGAAATAAACTGTTTATCAATTATAGGAAGGTCAGAGATTTTTTTAATTTTCAGGGGATTTATTCCTCTGTTTTCCAGAAATTTTTCATACGCAGGCCATTTCCTGATGATCTTTTTAAGATGATTTATTTTCATTCTTCTAGATTATCCGATGATATGGAGGGAATGTTACCTCTAAAAGGAGGATAAGAGTGAGTTTTTGAGGAAATTTATCCTCTAATTAGAGGATGAAGTCGTGAATTAATTTCTCAGAGCTTTAATTACTGCAGAAATCAGGGACGCTCTATTGTTTGTTCCAAATTTATTATAGAGATTTTCAAAGTGCTGTTTGACAGTGGTAACCTTTATTGAGAGTTTATCTGCAATCTCTTTATTTTCTGCAATGCCGTCTTCTATGACCAGCTTCAGGAGACCGGTTTCCCTTTTTGTAACATTGTGAGTAGCAAGTCTTTCCCATATAAAAGGGACCTCCTTATTCCTCTCAAGGGCCTTTTTCACAGCGCTTAACATATCTTCTGTTTTAAAGGGTTTAGTAAAATAATCAAATACTCCGCTTTTCACTGCATGAATAGCGCTGTCAGTACTTGGGTAAGCAGTGATGATAATAACAGCCATATCAGGATGATAATCCAATATATATTTGATAAGTTCACTGCCGCCCTTAACAGGCATGACAAGGTCTGTAATCACAAGGTCAAACTCTTTTTTCTTCAGAAGCTCCATGGCATCAACAGTTGATCTGGCTGACATGGTTGCATAACCTGAGCTGTTAAGAATATAAGTCAGATTTCTTCTCAGAATATCTTCATCTTCTGCAATAAGAATGTCAGGCATGATTTTCAACGGGAAAGGACACGGTAACTGTCGTGCCTTTTCCCTCCTCGCTTTCCAAATTGATGTCCCCTCTGTATTTTTTTGCTATCTGCTTACATATTGACAGTCCGAATCCGTAACCTTCCGGCTTTGAAGTGAAAAGATGTGAAAATACTTTATCCCTGATGTCTGCCGGGATGCCGCTGCCGGTGTCTGAAATATGCATTTTAACAGACCCATTATCTCCTGTAGTGCTTATCGTTATTATTTTTTGTGGACTTACATCCATGGACTCCTCTGAATTTTTGATCAGGTTTAAAAGTATCTGCTTTATATGGCCGGGATAGCAGGGAACAGAAGGCAAATCAGGGGTAAGCTTTGAGATAATGGTAATGACTTTGCCCGAAAGTCTTCTTTTTGTTATATTGATGACCTTTGAAATTTCAGTATTCAGATTAACCGACTCAATAGCGCCATCATCAGCCCTGTACACTTCCAGTATGCCTTTTACAATACCGGACATTCTGTCAATCTCATCATGCACATCCTTGAAAATTTCCTGTTTGTACTGGGTCTCGGTACGGATTTTATTGACAATAAAAAGCGCTGTTTCTATGTTTGCAAGGGAATTATTAATTTCATGCGCGATCTCAGCTGCCACCATTCCCTTGGCAGCAAATCTTTCTGCAGAGAGAAGACGTGCAGCAATCTCGCGTTCATGAGTTATGTCTCTGGCTATGATCATCAGACCGATAGATCGATTCCCCTCTCTTACCGGGCTTGCGGCAGCAGATATGATCAAAGGCCTGACATCCTTTGTCACGACCACAAGCTCATAGGGTGCCGTAGTGGTATTAAAAGACCTTTTAAACCTTATCAGGGAAGGTCTTTTGTATTTCTCATCAATAAAAGACAAAAAGTGCTTTCCTATAACTTCTGCGTCTGAGTAGCCCGTAAGCTCTGTGCCTTTTTTATTTAAGGATGTAATATTTCCCCGGGTATCTATAAGACATATAATGTCACTTGCGTTTTCCATCAGGTTCCGGGTATGTGCCTCTGATTTCCATAACTTCTCGTAAGCCTGTTGTAAGTGTGTGTGGTTTGCTTCCAGGTGCTCCAGAGCCTCTTCAAGGGCTTTTTTCTTTCCGGCAGTTTTTCTTATGAATCTGCTCATTCGATTTTTCCACGTAAGTTTTAAGATACAGCTGTCTGCTCCAAAAGTTGTCCCTTTAAACTTTTCCCTGACATTATTATGTATTGATGTTTTTACATCACTGTCCGGCATAGTGATCTCAGACACTGGTACGACGCACTGCAATTCTGATACGTCAGCATCTTCAAGGCCAAATAATTTCGTAAAAACACTTAACATGCCCTGATTATATAAACAGGATCCTCTGGTCTGCTTTCCATTGATTATTAATTCTAATATAGCATTTTCAGGATTTGTTTCAATTACATTAACAGTAACTACTCCTTTTGAAATATACCGGGTGATTTTAGGTGTGTACTGAATAAATCGCTCTGGAGTTGTGAAGAGATTAGCAAGGACATTAATGATACCTAGTGACTTTTGTTCAACAATGCTTTTGCCAATTTTGAACATGATCATGTCATCATTAAACAGCTGGATTAATCTTTTCTCTAATATACGTTCCACATCCAATGGTATCCATTTATTTGTGTTTGTAAGGTATGACTCATTTAAAGGAAGATCTTTCAGGAGCGGCTTAATGAGTTCCGGTTTTGTGTTTTTAACATAATGAAGGAAGCTATTTGTTATAACGCAGCTTATTTCATTCATTATCTTGAAGTTCGGTTAAACTCATTTTAAAAATTGTTTAATGAATATGCATGAAAAACAAGGTTCTGGCTTGTCATAATTTTAACATTATTATAATAGATGTGATTAAGCCAGTGAAATTTATGATATTATGCCAGAATATCGCAATAGTAAGGGCAAGGATGTTTGTGGCGGATGTATTTGATACGTTAATATTGGTACTGCAATAAAAACTGGATATATTACTAAATGGAACATAAAAATAAGATCATCTTTGTTGTGCCATTTACATTGTTACCACGGGTGTACCCCTGGGGTGTACATGTTTTAAAGCATGTAATTGATCGTGATTTCCCTGACTTAGAGGCATATATCTGGGACCTCCGCAGAGAGAAAGAACTTGCCGCAATCTTCATGCAATATAATGATCTGGTTGCAGATGATGTATCGAACATACTGAATCAGGTGGCAAAAGAGACAAAGGGAAGAATCCTTTATGAAGCCCCATATTCCGAAGAGACGCAGTATCATTACATGACTGCGGCCCTGGCACAGGGACGTGAGCTGCTTGACATTGTGCGTGCAGCAGGTATTGAAATTAATGCCCGGCTTGCAAAGAAACTGGGAGATCACCTTGATGACTTGCGGATGCAGATGCGCACTCTGTTTTCCAGACGGGTAAAAGAATTGGTAACGCCGGATTGCCAGGTGGTCTGGGGAATCACAACTTACCAGCACTGCCTGTTTCCCAACCTGTTTATCGGGTCCATATTAGCGGATTTGCATGAAACATCTTCGGTTCTTGTTGGCGGTGATCCGATTGACATGGAGACGGGCATTGAACTTGTTAGAAAACTTTCATGGGTGGATGGTGCTGTCCTTGGAGAAGGGGAGAGGGTGCTTGCCCATATATTGGAGCAGTTCTGCAATGGACACCATATTCAGGACATGGCACTGCCGCGATTGATCAATAAACAGTTCCTTTCCGATACCAGACATCATGAAGAATCCTGGAAGAGGAGTCTGGAAGGGCGGAATGACTACGAATTCGTTGCTGACTACCCCGGTGTTGAGTGGGACGAAAGCACCCGAACAATTCATATTCTGGGTCGCAGGGGCTGTGCATGGGGGAAATGCACTTTCTGTCATCGCATGCATGTTTCTTCTTATTTGAGTTCAAAATATCAGGACCCTCATGTAGAAGTTACCTGCAATGCACTGTCAAGCATTCTTTCAGAAATTGATATAAGTAACAAGACTAATGGGCCAATCGAAATTTCATTTGATTCTGATGATAATGCTGTCGAAGATATTGCTGACATTTTAAAATGGCTCAGCGAACATCTCCCCAAAGGAATACCTCCCGTGAAAATATGGGCTTATGCCAGATCAAATCTTATTAGTAGAGAAAAAATGCATTACCTGAGTTTTCTCGGCAAGCTGGATAATCTTGATTTAGCATTCTCGATCCCTATTGAGACATTGAATGCAGATACTCTGAAAAACATGAAGAAGGGCGGGAATATACTGCTTAATATCAAGGCCATGAAACTGTGTCAGGACATCGGCATATCCATAGCCGAGAGCTTTTATTTCATATATTATCCTCTTGAAAGTTATGAGACTGTGAATGATGAGAACTTCTTTCTGAAAAATTCACTCCATCTTATGACCCCTCCGAAGGCGAAGTTTGCTATAAGTATATATCTGGGCAGCACGCGGGATTTCGTAGGCAGGAATCAGGATACATTTGGCATCAAATTAAACATATCAAACGAGTTCTGGATGAAGCATGTATTGAATCTTGATCTGCCGGAAACAAACACCTGCTCATATGATGTTGTCGCAAAGGACAGAAAGACCAGAGCTATCAACAGTTACCTGAACTTTTGCCGGGCGTATGGCAGGGTCCTTTATGGTGAAAAGAACAGAAATGCCGCGATTGCCGCATTACGTTCCGGTCTTGTTTTCCTCCTTCATCAGGTTGCTGCGACAAATCTAGCTTATATTAAACGAATCAGGATTCTGTTTGCGATGAGAGACTGGACGATAAATTATCTGGATAAAAATCAGTCTGATGCCGGGACACCGGAATTCTATTGCAAGGGTAATAAGCTTGTCAGGAAATATCCGAAACCCTTTTTCGAAGAATGGGAATTGGAACTTTCTCCTAAGGAACTGAATGTTCTTCGATATCTCTATCATCCCCGCAGCCGGGCGCAGATTGATCAGAGATTCAATGGTGAGATTGCGAAGGATGCACTTAACGCGATATTAAATAAACACCGCGATCTGAAATCAATACTTATGCATGGTAGTCAATATTTATCAGTATTTAATGATCCCGGGTATTTTAAGATGAATTCTCAGGCTAATTGACAGTTTATTGTCGTGTCATGCCCGAGGTTCTTAGTCGGGCATCCAGCCTCGTCAATGTTTTATTTGGCTTTAAGCATTCAGCTCTCAGCTAACAGACAAAAAACGTCTTATTTGTTGCTGACAGCTGACAGCTTTAACTCTCATTTGATGAATGTAGATTTTCCAGATGAATGGCGTCCTGTCATCAGAACTCAACACAAACTTTTAATCTTCGAGATATCAATCCCTTTGGCATGCTGCGCTAACAGAAAGATCTTGCTAGATTCAATATCAAACGTATCGTTGATCGGATGACGCAAATGTTTGATTTTTTCCTGATATTTAATCGACAATTTTACACTGTCAGTCATCGTTAATCCCTGCTGAACATTATATGTCATCAACTGTGTTAAATAGTCATCAGGCAACGGTATTGGTTCCATGTCAAACTCCTTCACCCGTTCGGCAAGGGGACTGTTCTCCAGCAGATAAAAACAGTAAATCTGCCAGTCCAGGGAAATGTAGGGGCTCATACGTTCAATAAACTTGAGCGTTTCAGATGCCTGATCTTCTGTTTCTCCGGGAATTCCAACAATGCTGTAGACATGTATTAATATCCCTGAACTATGGAAGTTTTTTAAAATGGTTTCTGCATCAGTAACGTTCACCCCTTTATTGATCAGATCATTTGATGCCTGGCATCCTGACTCAAGTCCGGCCTGCCCTCCCAGAAAGCCCTTTTCTGCAAGGTCCCGGCACAGGGAAAGAGATCTGAACTCCTTTTCAAAGCGGACAAATGCAGAAAATTTAACTTTTTTACTGAGGGAATAACAGTAATCAGCAATATGTTCAAGCCGCTTCGGGGGAATAGCAGAATCAGTAAAGGCAATAAACAATGAATCATATTTCTCATTTAATATTTCTATATCTTTGCATACCAGTTCCAGATCACGGCTCCTCCTGTCATGTTGTCTGGAAATATCACTCAGACCCATTCGCGGATAATAACAGAATATGCATTTCCCCCAGTAACATGTGTTCGAGGTTTCCAGAGGAAGAGGACTTCCGGGACGAAAATCCACATATTCCGGACAGCAGGCATCATTCAGGTCAAACTCATAATGGGGTTCACTCTTTGTCAATGAACCGTTTTTTTTGTATATGGCATCCGGTACAGTTGAGAGGTTTTTGCCATGTTCAAGATGTTCGATTAACTGACAAAAAGAATGCTCGGCTGGTCCCAATATCATGCTGTCGAAAAAATTGTGAAGGGAAGGGTTCTTTTGTATTCGGTACGCTACTTCTGACAAAGTAGCGCCGCCCAGACAAATATGTATGTCCGGGAAGTGTTTCCTGATAAGGGATGAGAGGCTAAAGACCAGGACAAATTCCGAGGAATGGGTAATTGCCATGCCAATGAGTTCGGGCTGGTCCTGCTCAATCAATGGAAGAACTTCCTTCCGGAAATAAGGCAGCATAAAGTTGAAGCGTTCATCGTCAACAGAGCGGACGAGATCAGATGCACGCAGGCCATAGGACAAACCGCTGAATCCGAAACTGAAGTCAATCTGGCTTGGAAAGTATGCTGCATCAATAATCGCTTTTCCACAATGGAGATTCTGAAAATGCTGAAGGAATACATCAGGCGGTAGATTAAGAAAGTCTTTGTACAGGACCTTATTGGATTTTTCAATTTCAGACAGTACATAATCCTTATTCCCCACCAGCGCGTAATATATATTGGAAGTATCCAACTTTTTCCCGCTGAGTTTAGCCAGGACATGACCTAATGCTTCATTTGAATTGTTGTGAAGGAGAGAGCCAATGCTTTTTCGTAAATACTGACTCCTGACCATAGATTCAGTCGAGCTTTCCAATCGGGACAGGGCATCCTCAAGATAATCTCCTGACAAAAGCCTGAAATAGGCCTCCTGATTAAAACTCCTGAACTGAACATCAAAACCCGCTTTTTTAACATAAGCATAAAGGCGCGCAGGTCCCTGGATAGGACTCAAAAAACAAGACATAGTTTCACATATCCAGGTTTTCATCAGTGAAATATTATATACGACTTATAAGTATTTAATTAAGTGATGGTAAAATATGAAGTTAAAACAGGTTCTGAAATATGGAATCAGACTCAGGGATAATCCCAGAGATAGCAGGATTCTCATTATTCATGTGTGAGGCCCAGGTTTTTCATTTTTGTTCTTAGCTGCTTTCGGCTTATTCCTAACAGCACAGCAGCCTGCGACTGGTTCCATGCAGACTTGTCAAGTGCTTTGCATATGACCCTCTTCTCAATTTCAGGAAGATTCAATTCTTCAGAATCCGGCAGATCTTCATAATCCATCATTTTCAATTTATGGGGAAGACATTCCAGATTTATCTGGTCATACGGGCACAGTATCACTGATCTCTGGATAATATTTTCGAGTTCCCGCACGTTGCCGGGCCATTCATAGCTGGATAAAACATCCAGCACATTCTGTTCGATGCCCCGGATTTCCTTTTTGTTTTTTCTGCTGAATTCTTCGAGGAAATGAGCAGCCAGAAAAGGGATGTCCTCTTTTCTCTCCTTAAGAGAGGGTATGTTAATAGATATCACGTTGAGCCTGTAATACAGGTCCTCTCTGAAATCTCCCTTTTCAACTGCCGCCTCTATATTCATGTTCGTAGCGGCCAGTATCCGCACATCAGCGGTAATTTTCTCTTTTCCTCCGAGCGTGTGAAATTCCTTTTCCTGTAAAAACCTGAGCAGTTTTTTCTGCAGGCCATAATCCAGATCACCTATTTCGTCGAAAAAGACAGTGCCTCCTTTTGCCATTTCAATAAGGCCTATTTTGTCGTTGTAGGCACAGGTAAATGCCCCCTTCTCATATCCGAACAGTTCGCTCTCCATCAGCTCTGTGGGGATGGTGGTGCAGTCTATGGGAATAAAGGGTTTATCAGACCTGAGCGAGGTGTAATGGATCGCCCGCGCTACCAGCTCCTTCCCTGTACCGCTCTCGCCAAGTATCAGCACATGTGCATCAGTTTTGCTGACTCTCTGTATCATTGAATACACTTCCTGCATGGGTTTTGCTTTTCCAATGATATTCAGAAATTGATAGTGCCCGGGGCTTTCATCATCAAGATCATGCTGTTTCGACCGAATAGCGTCTCTTATCGTTATGAGAAGAACATTCAGGTTTACCGGTTTGGTGAGAAAGGTATATGCCCCTTTTTTCATTGCATTGACTGCCAGATCAATTGTACCGTATGCGGTCAGGAGTATAACGGGAATAGTACTGTCATCAGACATGATTATCTCAAGAAGGGTTTCGCCATTCATGCCCGGAAGTTTATAGTCAGATAAGACTAGGTCAAACTTTTTGTTTTTCATCATATCCAGTGCATCTTCACCCGTCATGGCAGACTCGACATTAAATTTTTCCTTTTTCAGCGCTGTTGAAAGCACTTTCAGGATATTTACTTCATCCTCAACGAGCAATATGTTGTATTTCATAATCGTATTGGCAATGAAAGGGTAAATCTGCTTCCTTTAGATGGTATGCTGTCAATTTGCAGATCTCCTCCGTGCTCTTTCATGATTTTCCTTGATATAGCCAGACCCAGACCTGTGCCCCGTGTTTTGGTTGTAAAGAATGGATTGAAAATATTTTGCATGTCTTCACTGGATATACCTTTCCCATTATCCTCAACCATAAGCATTATGGATTCATCTGATGTGTATGTTTGTATCTTGATTTTTCCGCTATTGTCAACAGCGTCAAACGCATTGATCAGGAGATTTAATAATACCTGTTTGATCTGGTTATAATCAAAATTAAACAGAGGAATGTCCCTGTCTGTAATAATCTCTATATCTACCTGATGCTCCCTTGCTTCTGATCGTAAAAGATTTGCTGTTTCCTGCACCAGGTCATTGATATCAGATGTAACCGGTTCCGGGGCCAGTGGTTTGGCAAAGTTTAAAAGGTTCGTTGTTAACTTGTTTATTCTCGTAGATTCACTTTGTATTATTTTAGTAAATTCATTAATCAGTTTTCCCCTGTAATTATCTTTTAAATATGCTGCAGCTACAGATATGGCATTCAATGGATTCTTTATTTCATGAGCAAGTGTGGCAGAAAGTTCACCGGTAGCTGCCAATCTGCTCAGTCTGTCCTGTTCAGAAACGGAGTGGCGTAACTTTACCACCATTTCATTATATGCTGTTGAAAGCTCTCCTATTTCATCATTACTCGTAACCTCTATGTTTTCATTTAACCCTTTTTCAACAAGGCCGCTGACAGAATCCTTCAGAAGAAGAATAGGCCGTATCAGTCTTATTATCAGCCCCAGTCCGAAAACAAGCGCTGATGCAAGCGTTACAAGAAGAAGAACAAAGACCATTAAATTTCTCCCAACAAAATCTACTGAATGCACATTCTCATAAAACATGATAGTTCCAAACACAAGAAGCGGAATTGCTGCGAGCAGACTGAATGCAGTAAGGGCCTTGTAAAGCATACTTCCGGTGAGTTTGGTAAGATCCTCACTTTTCATACTGAAGTACAGTATTACAAAGCCGACAGGTCTGAACAGATGCCCGTAGATCCAGGGGGTTGATCCGATCGGGGCAGGAAAGAACAGCATAATTGCTCCGGTACACAGCATAATTGCTCCGGTACAAATCAGGGCATGACCCAGGGATGAAAATAAATATCGTTTAGCTTTGGTGCGATAATAGGCAGAGATGTAAAGCATGAAAAGAACTCCTGAGAGATATGATATAACAAGCCAGACAAGAGGTCGAAACTCACCAAAAATCGGGAAAAAGGTGTATACCGCAGGATGAAGGAGTATTAAAAGGGGGATGAATAAAAAAGGAAAATATTTATTGTCCCATGGTTTTTCTGATGAAATGGCCACGATTAAAGTCAGAAGACCAAGACAGTACCCAAGAAGAGTCTGATAAAGCAGATTTAAATTCAGTTTGAAGGCGTGAATAAATGCATGGGTAGTACCGCTGATGCAAAGTATAATGAATCCAGAGCCGATGAGCAGGGTTCTGCTTGATATTTCTATCGAAAGCTTTTCTGACTTTGAGGATGTAAATGCCCTGAACGCTATTGTTCCGCAGATTACCGCAATCAGGGTTTCTTCGGTTATGTGATAGTACATCCATCCCATATCTGGTCTGCCAGGTATGATTTTTAGCAAGTTCTTTAATATAGTTATACGTATCCCCTATTATTCATATTAGTAATTTCCAAGGAGTTTAAAATTATTTAAGATTTTTTTGAATATCGACCATAAAATTCCAGTTAACCGTTCATATTATTAGTTATAAGTTATTAGTTATCAGGTAAAAAAGTAAGGAATGTTTATTTGTCCTCTACGTATAAGAAATAACGAATAACTAACACTATTGCAACAGAGCTCACCTTGAATTATCCGGGCTATTATTGTTGAAAGCTTATAAAGTTTATATAGGCTTTTCTGGCATGATACTTGTATAATTAAATTTAGAAAGATTACTCATTACTTTAAAAAAAGGTTATGCTGAACAGTGAAGTCCATGAGAAAAAAACATATTGATAAAATTCTTGATGTGCAGGGGCTTCCCTGTCCGACACCCACGGTTATGACCGGCAATACTCTGAGGGACATGAAAAAAGGCATGACCCTTCAGGTAATAACCAATGACATGACCACCAAAGAATCCATCCCGTCACTCTGTGCAAAGGAAGGGTATGAACTTTTTGAAGTCAGGGAAGAAAACGGATTGATCTATTATTTTGTAAGCAAGTAACAGTTCTTTTGTAAATATCATTTAAAAACCTCTCTCCTCCAAGGGGTCAGCCCCGGACATGGGACATCCGCTTATTGAATATGTCCCATGTCCGGGGCTGACCCCTTATCTTTCCAGACAACCATCCTGATTAAAATCTGTCCGGATAAGGACAGTACAATGTTTCATTTGAGCCATATGGGACATTTATTACATCAATAATGACCATTTACCGTCATTTCAGATTTGGCATTATCCTTGCAATAAAGAATTTCATAATCTCATGTATTTTTATAATTTATTTGTGAGACCTTATGGCAATTGTCTTGAATTTGTCTCAGCAAGTATATCTTATTTACTATGCCTTTGTGAGAGAAGGGGGGGGTCATTTTTTTATTCATATTGCTGTACACCGGGAACCATTAAACGTAAAAGGAGGATAAGATGCCAGTTGATCAGTCTCCGGATGAAACCGGAAGAAAAATGAAGGAACAGGAGGGCAGTGCTTCCGGTGTCGTTGTTGACAGTGGAAAAGGTAACATTTCGGATTTGTGGAAAAAGGAGGATTACTGGGCAATCTGGCTTGGATTTGCCATCCTCCTGGTAGGGGCGCTTATTTATTTCCCGATGGGCTCATCGTATGATTACAAGGACAGCAAGACAAAGGAAATAAAGACAGCAGAGCCACGTACTGTTATTGAGGAGCAGAACAGGATAATAGCGGAAGGTAATCCCTTAAGCGCTTTTGTCATGTCCAAGAACCAGGCGTCGGCTGTAAAGAAAGAATCAAGTTTAATTAATAATTATAATGACGCCAAGAAAGCGGAAAAGAGCGCCCAAACGTATGCAAAAGAGGCAGATGCAGCAGCCAAGGCAGCAGGGTATCAGGACGGTGAACTGAACAATACAGCTATAACAGCCATAAAAGACTGGCGGAATAAAAAGCAGATTGCAGGCGGGTTAAAGAAGAAAGGCCTGCCGTCAGCCAAAGCCCACAACAAGATCTTTCAATTGATAATGCTCATGATCGGGATGGCCGTGTTTTTCGGCATAGGCATGGCGGCAATGGGACAGTCATTCGGCAAGTTCTTTATAGGCTTTTTCTTTGTTTTCATTATAGCATGCCTCGCATTTATGATGGCAAACCAGACGACT
>CALZJD010000035.1 GCA_945787795.1 Thermodesulfovibrionia bacterium
GATGGTTCCATTTTGGCCACTTCAAGGATCTTCTGATAGTTTTCTGCTTCAAGGACTTTTTCCCAGACCGGTAAATGATCCTGGGCGGTGTCCTTGAATTTATTAATCATATTGGGAACATCTACATTAAGCGGACTGGGAGCAAATTCTGATTCAAAGCCAAAAATAGCAGTAGGTCTGCTGCCCTTTACGGTCAGCCAGTTCTCACTGTATATGTTCATCAGGTTGAAGATCGTTCCCACCACCTGTGTAAACATGGGGCTCAGGTCTTTGCCCGGATCTTTATCATCATGTATTTTTGATCCAAGGTAAGACTGACATATGGTAAATTTCTCACAAATTGCGACTGTTGTCATCCAGATGTCGATACCAAACCGTGCAATGTCTGTTTCCCATACATCTTTGGCTAGCAGACTCTCGATAAGGTCTCTTGAAAATCCAAAGTCACCACCAATGGGCTGTCTTACACGTCTGCCGTATAAAGACCAGGTTAAAGGATAGGCGATCATGTTGGTGATAGTGCCGTCATATTTATGGCGGCAGTAATAAGGAGTTACAAACCCGAAGTCTTTTAATAAGATCGGGGCGATCAGAAGTTCTATCCACCCGGGAGATATACTTCTCAGATCGGAATCAAGCATACAGCCTGCCTTGACGTCAAGAATCTTTGCTGCTTCAAAAATAGCTTTTATTGCCGTACCCTTTCCGGAAAGGCCGCTGTATTTTGTGGCCAGTATCCGGGCCTCAATACCGGGTCGGTTGATTAATGAATTTTCAAAGTAATGCTTATCATTAAGGGCGTCTATGGCTTCACGTGTTGCATGTACATCTCCGCCTTCCGATACAAGGATGACGCTTTTATGCTGTGGAAAATACTTGGCAAGTCCAAGCTCGGCTGCTTTTATGACCCTGCTGATGGTGCCTGCATTGTTGTAGCTCGGGATACCAACTATTATATCGGCTTTTTTAAGAGCTGTTAAATCATCTCTTGTTTTATCATCTATGGCAGACGGACTGCCTGCCGAGGGTGAATCGCTTTGATTCAACGTAGTGTCTCCCTTCTCTATTTCCATACTCTAATATTATCCATATATAAAATTTAAAATCTACCCATATCAGACTATGTATCATGAAACGAGCGGAAGGACAACTCTGAACGTTGTTCCTTGTTCTTCTCTACTGTCAACCTCTATACTGCCGCTATGGGAAACAATGATCTTCTGGACCAATGCAAGTCCAAATCCTGTTCCGTCCTGTTTGGTAGAGAAAAAAGGGAGGAATATTTTCTGTCTGATATCTTCAGGAATCCCACACCCGGTATCTCTTACCGTAATTTCGGCTTTATCCTGCAACTGCTTTAACGTTATATCAATTTTGCCCTGCCCTGACATCGATTCAGCCGCGTTAATCAGCAGATTTGAAAGAGCCTGCCGCAGAAGCAGGCCATCTGCCTTAACAGATACGGGGCTGTCAGCATGAACAGAAATTTCAATATCTTTTTTATCAACTTTAATAGATGATAATGTTTTCTCAATCAGATTGTTTAAATCAATATCTTCCCTGTTCAGGACAGACGGCCTGGCAAATGCCAGCAGCTCGGAGATGATCTGGTCCATATGGGCAATTTCAGATGTGATTGACTCTACCGTGGATTTATTTGTATCCTCCACTTTTTTACCAAGCAGTGTGGCATATCCTGAAATAACAGACATGGAGTTCCGTAATTCGTGGGATATGCCTGCTGACATCTCTCCCAGCTGGCTCAGTCTGTGTTTAAGTTCTACCTGTACCTGAAGAGATTTAATGTCGGTCAGGTCGGAAAAGACGAATGTATAACCTATTTTGACTGCTTCTCCGTTTAACAATTCTGAAGAGGTTATACCAAGCCAGATATGCCTGTTATCATTTGTCACGTACTGGTATTCAATTCTTGCAAGAGGCTGTTTTTCATTAATAATTGATGACAGCGGTTCTTTGACGACATCACTGAACTGTTTCCCGATTGTATCACTGGATGTGATCCCCAGTATATTCTCTGCAGAATGGTTTATGCTTCTGATACGAAGATCATTATCTATACTGATTACGCCGCTCGGGACACTCTGCAATATGTTTTCATTATATGCCTCTGCACTGCCTGCTTTTTCCTCAGCAGATGTCTTCAACTTTTCCAGCTCCAGTTCTTTTTCCTTGAGCCTGGCAACAACGTCATGAAACGTATCAACAACAAATCCAACCTGGGACGCTGCCTTTGGAGGATCAGGTTTTTTTAAGATGCTCCTTTGTCGGGAGACAAAGACTCTGACGAGAGCATACGTCATAAAAATTGCAAGCAACACAACAACTCCCAGGAGAATATCCGACCCGATTTTTTCAAAAAAAGGCCCGAGGATGATACCTGATATCATGCCGATAAGCAAAAAGGATATGATCGTTACTATTGAGAACGTGTTATTGGGCATAAGTAAAACTCAAAAAAACATTAAATTTTATCGTCCTATGTTATCCATTCACAGCTTTATATGTAAAGAAATATATATGTGTTAACGGCAGCCTCTGTTCCTGCTTTAGAAATATGAGTACCCCTGATATAGTTTTTTTAAAATAAATCGGATATGATAATGCTGCGCCGTGACTATGACACGATACTTAATGATCATACTGGTTTGCATTCTGTATGCAATTCCTCTCATCAGGACATATCAACGTTCAGGGCCTCCCTCCATAAAACGTATTGACAGTAATCAGGAAGGGAACCGCTCTCATCCTGCAGAACCATTATATTCTGAGAGTTTTATTAATGATGAAATTGCCGGAATACAATGCCACGCGTCATCCATTACTTCTGCAGGTAAAGACAGGATGGTCTCTGTATGGTATGCGGGCTCACGTGAAGGTGCAAAAGATGTAGCGCTCTATAGATCATTTCTTGATGAGAAAAAAAATAGCTGGTCTGCCGCTGAAGTCCTGATAAACAGGGAAGACAGCTCAGGGGAACTGAAACGATACGTTAAAAAAATTGGAAACCCTGTTATCTTCAGTGATAAGAAGGACAGGCTTTACCTTTTCTACTCAACTGTTTCGATCGGGGGATGGTCCGGCGCATCAATTAACTATAAGGTATCCCTGGATAGAGGGATAACCTGGACAGCAAGCAGGAAGATGGTGCTCAGCCCTTTTCTGAATCTTACCAATAATGTAAAAAACAAGGGAATAGTTCTTGATGACGGATCGATTGTCCTGCCTGTGTATCATGAGTTTATAAAAAAATATTCCCAGATGATCAGGGTGCGGCCTGATACATACAAAGTTACATACGAAATCAAAAAAGCAACTTATGAACATAAGGCGATACAGCCGTCCATACTGCCGGAAGATGAAAAGGGGCTGGTTGCTTTCTTCAGGAATATGGACAGTGATGAAAAAAAATATATCCTCATGGCACAGAGCAATGATCTTGGTAATACATGGACAGGACTGCAAAATACCACTCTTCCCCATCCTAATTCCGGTTTTGACATGATCAGGTTACGAAATGGTACCTACCTGGGAGCGATCAACAAATCCTTTGATAACAGAGACAACCTGACGCTTGTCATTTCCAATGACAGGGGCAGGACATGGAAGGACCTTAAGGTCATTGAGAATAATCCTGATAACGAGTATTCCTATCCCTCTATCAGCAGGAGTGAAGGAGGGATATATCATATGACCTACACATATGAGAGGAAGCGTGTCAAACATGTCATGTTTAATGAGGCATGGATAAAGAGTCAAACTGCGTATGATGATTGATATTGTTTTTGAATACATATGCCCTGTATTGATTATGCTCTGGATTATCAGCGGGCCTGCCCGTCTGGCAGGGATTACTGTTTCTTCCGGTCCTGCAGGAAAAGGGATTCTCCTGCTTTTTTCTCTGGCCCTTGCGCTCTATCCGGTCAGGGGTCTTTCTGTATCGCATTATATTGCGCTCTATCCGGTCAGGGGTCTTTCTGTATCGCATTATATTCTCTCGCTTAATCCAGTCTTTTCAATAGGGAGCATGGCCCTATTGCTTATAATTGTCTGTAACAGAATATGGAAGAGAAATCCTGTTACTGATAAAGACCTGAAGCACTTTGTGATCTGGAATATCTTTATCTCTCTATCTGTTTTTATTCCGGCGCTGGGGTTTACCGGACTGGATATATATGCTTTGGGATATGGTTCCCGTTTATTATTTGCCGTGATGACGCTGGTGACAATTTTCCTGGTATATCAAAAGAGTCCATTATCATACATATTCATTGCCTATATCGTTGCATTTAATCTTAAGCTTCTTCCTTCTGAAAACTTCTTTGACTATATAACTGACGGGATACTCTTTTTTATTTCACTTGGTATTTTATTTACACGTCCTTACAGGACTCGCAAGAGCGTCACTGCAGCCTGAGAATACAGGGGATATTGATAATCGACAACTGCAGGGGCGGTTCATGAAGCGCCCCTGCGGAAATACATGTACCTATTGATGTAAAAGGTAAAAAATAATATATCAATATGCTAAACCCCGCTCATTGCTCATCAAATGGGTTAGTACGGCAACCACCATAAAAAATCAAATTGGATTTACGGGCATGTGCCGCCCCCCCTATCCGCGAAAGGCGAATTGCATGTTCATTCAGTGTGGACTTTCCATATATTAAAGGATAGTCACCTGGCAGGAGATAGATTGCACCGTCCACCTCTACGCCATGTCCTGTCGTATAGAGCACTGCAATGTCTGATGCCATCGATCGTTCAGAAAACTCTTTCAGTATACTGTCAAGTTCTGACTGATCCGGATCAATGGCAGGTTGAACCGCAAATCCTGCTTTTGAAAGAGCTTTGGAAATTCTATCTAAATCTTTCTTTGCACCGGGAAGGGAATCAATACCAGACATTGTGTAATCAGAAAAAACCAATACAAGGGCTATGTGCCTTTCAGTTGATGATTCCGGTAAAAACTTCCATGTTTCCAGATCAACCTGAGAAGATATTTCCGGCTGCTGAAGTCCCCAGCTTTTCTGTAACGTCCGGTCAATTAACATATTACGAAACGTGTCATATGTGAGGGCATCATGATTTAACAGTTCAATAAAAGCACTGGCAAAAGGATTGCCGCCGCCTTCACCTTGGTCCAATGTTTCCTCACCTGGCTGTGATGCATAAAAATAGATCGGTTTAACCGGGGAATCGGCCAGTGAAATTGATGTGAGATGTAATATAATAAGAGCAGGAACAAAAACTATTATTCCTTTTGAAAAGTGCATGAATCTGTATCCTCCACAATGGTACGTATCAAATGTCTATCTATGTAAATTTGTCAAACGGGGGAACATACATTGTTGCGCAAAGAAAAAATGTATTGCAAAGTATATCCAATGCAATGAAGGTTGAGCAAGCAAAAAATGAACAGGCTGGTTCTTTCTTCTTAAAAAAATGAATATGATGGTATGTATTAATTGACAGGCAGGATGCCTTTATGGTAGTTATCATACTAAGTATTTAGATTCGGTATGGTTTAAGAAAGATAATTTAATGAAGACAATAGTATTACAAATGATTTGTACTTTATTAGTGGCAGGTTTTTCTATCCCATATAGTCATATTTATGCAGAGACGCACGAGAATGTGGATGTGACCGGGTCTATACATAATGAAGAAAACGAGCCGCTTGAGGCAGAGGAATACGGTGATGATCAGTTTATTGAGCCGGTTGAGCCTGAAGAAGGCGGGCCCCTTGAGGGAGAGGAATACCGTGATGATCAGCTTATTGAGCCAGATGAACCTGAAGAAGGCGGGCCGCTTGAGGGAGAGGAATACGGTGAAGATCAGCTTATTGAGCCAGGTGAACCTGAAGAAAAAGAGCCGCTTGAGATAGAGCAATACAGTGAGGATCAGCTTATTGAACCAGTTAAACCTGAAGAAAATGAGCCGTTTGAGGGAGAGGAATACCTTGATGATCAGGATATTGAGCAAGGTGAACCTGAAGAAGGCGGGCCGCCTGAGCTAGAGAAATATTAAGGCTCAACGCGGAAATGAACGGGTAACATATTATTACATAAGTTAATTCCTCCTTGGAAAAGGGGGGGGGAACCCTCTCTATTACACAAAGACCAAAAATAATAAAAGCTTTGTATTTAGCGATAGTTAATTGATATAATAATGGCTATTGCAAACACTGCGCCATATTACCTTTAAATCACTTTATGAATAGACGGGCTTTCTTAAAAAAACTGACAGGATATACTTTAGGGGTCACTGCAGGCGGACTGGTTTTGCCGAAAGAGGTAAAGAGTGAGCTGATAAAGCCTTTCGCTGAACTGTTCTCCAAAAATTGCCTGGATGACGAAATTCGAAGCAGGATAGTTGAGCTGAAGAGAGACAATCCGAATCTGCAGGTTGGAGAACTTCACTGCCATTCATACTATTCCGACGGGGCGTATTCCGTCAAGGACCTCATGCTCCGCTCAGCGTCGCTTGGACTTGATTTTCTGGTTATTACGGAGCACCTCACGCCCCGCGATTACAAGCTGGAACACTGCCTGGATTCAATTACAGCACAGCGGAATATTATTAACAGGTGGAATCATGGTGAGATGAGACCTCCGGCCGTCTATCCTGCCTTTGAAATTAGTACAAAAGAGGGACATCTCATTGCTGTATTTCCTGAAGATTATTTTAAACCGGAACGGCTGAGAGATATAAAACAGTACTTTTCGAGGTTTGATTACTATTCTATACCCGTGGAATTGACGGCTGATTTAATCAGAAAAATGGGCGCTGTCTCGATAGTATCCCATCCTGACATACAACGTTCTTACCCTTTTGGTATATCTTCGGGATTTGTAAAAGAGCACCTTGTCGGACTTGTTGACGGAATTGAGGACATGAGTGCAGGTCACGGCTATCAGAAAGATTACTCTGCTGAAACAGGACTTGCCACAATAGGTTCAAGCGATGATCATTTAAACATTATTCTCGGCACAGTCGTTACGGCTTTTGATGGTGCAAAACATGATAATATCATTGAAGCAATTCGCAGTAGTGATACCCGCGCAGTCCGCTTAACAAACTCGCTCGATATTTTATTTACCCCTACCAGACTGTTTTTTAACATTTAGGTCTTTTTTAGACTTACCCTTATTCTCTAACCAGCAGGCAATCCAAATTATAAGGATTTAATGAAGTTGTCTTCACTTAAGAAGAATTTTATGCTAATCTATAAATTCTCTCATATAAGAATAATTTAAATCATCTTTTTACAACACTGACGTGTATTTATACGTTCATCAGGGGGATGGGTTTTGAAGGAAATATTTAATTGTTGGGAATATTGGAACTGTCCTGAGGAAGTAAAAGACGATTGTCCTGCCTTCTTAACATATCATGGAATGGATTGTTATGATTTCTCCGAAAACTATTGCCCGAAAACAGATAAGGGATTTCACCATTGCAGGGAATGTCCTTGGTATAAGAAAGTTACATCTACACCTTATAAAAAAGAAAATACAAATTAATTATTAAGAGCTTTTGTGATACGTTTAATCAATACTGTATTCCCTTTTTAGACGGTTAACATGAAAGATGAAAAAAAGACAAAAAATCAACTTATTAAAGAATTAACTGAACTCCGATTTCATACTGCTGCATCAAAAGAATCTAAAATATCTAAGCTCCGGGAATTAGAAAAAATACTTGACATTCTTCCCATTGGGATTGTCTATCTTGATGCTGATTTTCGGTTTATCAGTGCAAATAAGTTTATTTATGATATTACCGGCACATCTGAAAATGACCTTGCAGGTAAATTATGTTATGAAACGGTAGGAGAATTTGCTGCTGATACTTCAAAAGAAGGTCTTAAAAAAATCTGTAGCTTTTGTAAAAAAGATGAATGTTTTAAAAGTAAAAAACCTACAGTTATGGAAAGACCATTAGGCAATTCAATTATCAAGGTAATAACAATTCCTGAGTTGAACGAAAATGGAGATATTACCAGTTTTTTAGAGGTAATTGAAGACATAACAGAGCGCAGGCAAAAAGAATCGGAAACAATAAGAGCCAGTCAGTTGGCTGCCTTGGGAGAACTCGCTGCAGGGGTCGCACATGAAATCAACAACCCTATTAATGGAATTATCAATTATGCTTCAATAATAGAAAAAAAGAGTAAGCCTCATGATGATGACGTACGAGATATTGCGATCCGGATTATTAAAGAGGGAGACCGTGTCGCAAATATTGTAAAATCTCTACTCGCGTATGCCAGTGATAGTGCTGGTGAAAAAAAAGCGGTATCTGTTGAATCCATTATATCTGACGCACTTAGTCTTACCGAGAAACAATTAAGAAATGATGGGATTAAGCTTGAAGTCAATATGGAACCAGATTTGTTGCCTGTGTATGCGCAACCTTTACAAATTGAACAGGTCTTTTTAAATATCATCAATAACGCACGGTATGCCTTAAACCGGAAGTATTCTGGAGTAGAAGCGGATAAAGTGCTTAAAATTGCAGGAACAAAGGTGGTGATTAAAAATAAACCATTCACACAGGTTTCATTCCTAGATAAAGGAATCGGCATACCTGCTGACATATCTGAAAAGATAATGAATCCCTTTTTCTCTACTAAACCTGCAAGTGTTGGAACAGGATTAGGTTTGAGTGTAAGTAATGGCATTATCAATAACCACGGTGGCAGGATTTTAATAGATAGTGTACAAGGAAAGTATACAAAAGTTAATATTCAACTTCCAATAGCGAATCAAAATAATAATGAAAATCCTGACCACGCATAAAGCGTTAATTGGTTATAGCGTACCCATTTTATTTGTTCACGTACAACCTGTACTTTTCAACGATCATCTCCTAACAGATTCTTCATAACTGTACGTCATCAGTACCTCGATATTTTCAATACTTTTTCCACTGCTTTTTATTTTATCTTCGGGTTTAATACCCCGTGGCTTGCCACGTTCGTCATACCCGTGAAAGCGGGTATCCAGAAATGTACAATGCTGCGTGGTTTCTGGAATTCCGATTAACAGACCTCGGAAATGACCGCTTTTGATACCCCATGCGTCAGAGTGATTATATTCCTTGACAAACATATAAACATCTGTTAATATGATCATATGAAAAATATAGCTGACATATTCAAACTTCTTTCAGATGAGCATAGACTGAGGATTTTAATGCTTCTTAATAATAAGGAATTGAATGTCTGCCAGGTAATGGGCATTATAGGATCTTCCCAGTCGCTCACATCAAGAAACATTTCCCTTCTTTACAGGGGCGGTTTTCTTGACGAAAGACGAGCCGGCAAACACAGATTCTACCGTATCAGGAAAGATGTATCAGGCGAAAAAAAGGCAATCCTCGTGCTGTTGCAAACTATGGTTAAATCCAATACAGGGCATAAAGAAGACCTGTTGACATTAAAAGAGTGCACCGTATTCCAGAAGAAGATGGGTAAGTGTGACATGAAGACCCTGCAGGAATTCATGAGGATAAAAAAAAGAAAATTAAGTGAGAGGTTAAACGCGTAACAACGTATGATTTCATGAAAAGTATGAACTGTAAAAAACTATATAAGAGTAATGGAGAGTTGAGATGAGGTTTTTAACAGCTATGTATTTCCCCATCCTTATCATATGTATTGTTGTAAATTCCGCAGGGGCCGAAGTGCTTACCTTACATCAGGCCATAATCGCAGCGCTCAACAATAATCCTGATCTTAAGGCATCGTCATGGTCGATAGAGGGGCAGAAGAATGAAGCTGACGCGGCAAAGGGTCGTTATTATCCGACGTTAGACATTGAAGAAAGGTTTCTCAGGACAGACAATCCAACTTTCGGGTTTATGGCAAAGCTGAACCAGGAAAGGTTTTCTCAGGAAGACTTTCTCATAAACAAACTCAATGATCCTGATGATATTTCTGATTTTCAGACTTTGGTAACTATTGAGCAGCCTCTGTTTGTTCCTAAAGTTCATATAGGGTTTGGCATGGCCAGGAAAGAACTTAAGGCAAAGGAAGCCGAGTTTGAAATAAAAAAAGAAGCGGTTGCCCATGAGGTTGTGAAGAGGTTCCTTGGAGTACAAACGGCACAGGAGTATGTAAAAGCAGCTCAAATCAGAATTGAGAATTCCATGGAGCATAAAAGACTTGCGTCCTTAAGATACGATGTGGGTACAATTATATATTCTGACATACTCAGGACTGAAGTAGAAGTTAAAAGTGCTGAGGCTGTTTTGGTGAGTGCAGAGGCTAACCTTGAGGTCTCCAGAAGAGCACTCGGGCTGGTACTTGGCAGAACAGAACCTGTTGATGTAACCGGGAACAGACTAATACTCTCTCTCAGTGATTTACATACATACCTTGATGCTTCGATGAACAGGAAGGACATTGAAGCTCTAAAGATGAGATATGAGAATGCCAAAGCAGGGATCAAAATGGAGAAATCTGATTTCCTCCCGGAAATAGGAATAAGAGGAAGCTATCAAATGAATGATCATACAAGTCCATTTTCACCTGAAGGAGAGAGCTATATGATCATGGGATTGCTCAAATGGAATCTTTTTGATGTTTCAAAGTACAGCAAAATCCGAAAAGCAAAAGCTGATGAAAAGGTGGCTGAAGAGCATCTCTCAGCTTTAAAAGACAAAATAAATTTCAGAGTGCATGATGCATATATAAGGGTAAAAGAAAAGGAACAGAATCTTTCTCTTTCAAAAGCAATACTAAAAGAGGCAGAGGAAACCTTAAGGCTTGTCAGGTTAAGGTACGAAAACTCTCTTGCCTCCATAGTGGACTTGCTTGATACACAGGTTATGCTGAATAATGCCAGGGCAGGATTAGTCAATGCGGAGAGTGCCTATATAAGTTCCATTGCGGATTTGCATTATCAAAGTGGAATCCTTTTGAACACCCTAAATCAATTGTAATGACGTATTGGAGGCAATAGTGATGAGTAATTTGGTTCGTATAGGTGGATTTATATTCAGCGTTTTACTGTTATCAGGATGCGGTGAGAAAGTTAAACCGGATGAACATAAGGTTGAACATCCTATGGTTGAAGGAACCATTGTTGAGACATTACAGCCCCTTGAAGTAACGGAGTTCCATGAGGTGTCAGGCACAGTAACATCAGTGAATACTTCTCTTGTTTCAGCAAAAGTAATGGGAGAGGTGAAAGATATAAAGGTGCACGTATCAGACACCGTGCAAAAAGGGGATGTTTTGCTTGTTATACATTCCCCTGATATAGAGGCAAGGGTTAAGGCAGCATCGGAAGCTTTGGGAGAGGCAGGGAAAGTTTCCAGAATGGCAGAAGAGAATAAAGGCTTGATGGAAAAGACCTTCGAACGCTTCAATAAACTCTATCAGGAAAAGGCTATATCAGAGCAGGAATTCGACGAGGTCAGGACAAAAAGAGAAGTTGCAGTACTAGAATATGCACTGTCACAGACATCGGTGAAAAAAGCAGAGGCTGCAGTGGAAGAGGCAGAGGCTTTTCGTAATTATACAAACATCAGGTCTCCTGTTAATGGGATTATTGCAGAGAAAAAAATAGATATGGGAAGCATGACCGTGCCGGGAAAACCTCTTTTCATAATTGAAGAACGTAACTACAGAGTTGAGGTACATGTTAATGAGGAAATGATTCCCTTAATTATCATTGGAACGCCGGTAGAAATTCTCATTGATGCGCTGGGCACTAAAACAGAGGGCACGGTTGCAGAGATATCCCGGCAGATAGACACGGCCACAAGGACATTCAGGGTTAAAATTAATATGAAAGAAAGCAGCACGTTATTGCGTGGAGGTCTTTATTCCAGAGTAAGGTTTCCTGTTGAGAAAAAAACAAAGCTGTTTATTAAAGAAAAGGCGTTAATAACAAGAGGAGAACTGAGAGGAGTGTATGCGGTGGATGACGAAGGGATCATTACATTACGAATTGTAAAAACAGGTAAAAAGAAAGATGGAGTTCTCGAAGTGCTCTCAGGGCTCAATTCAGGTGAACGAATTATTGTTGATGGGGTGGATAAGGCAGTTGACGGAGGCAGGATCAGGTAAATGGAAAAAACAGGAATTGCAGGAAGCATAGCAAAGGCATTTCTGGTATCAAAGCTCACCCCTCTTATCGTAATTACATCGTTGCTTCTTGGTGTATTTGCAGTTATTGTTACGCCGAGAGAAGAGGAACCGCAAATTATTGTTCCTATGGTGGATGTATTTGTTCAGTATCCCGGGGCATCTGCAAAAGAGGTTGAGGACCGGGTAACAAAACCCATGGAAAAACTCCTCTGGGAAATCAAGGGCGTTGAATATGTTTACTCCATCTCAAAGCCTGGAATGACCCTTGCCATCGTCAGATTTTATGTTGGTGAGAACATGGAGGATAGCCTTGTAAAGCTCTACAATAAATTAATGTCAAACTATGACAGGCTGCCTCATGGTGTTTCACAACCACTTGTAAAACCGAAATCTATTGATGATGTCCCTATCCTTTCTTTGACACTCTGGAGTGAACAGTACAATGGGGGCGTGTTGCGGCGTGTTGCTGCGGAAGTTGCTGAAGAACTGAAAAAAGACCAGGATGTATCTGAGATCAATATTACCGGGGGGCAGAGACGACAGTTAAGGATTTTGCTCAAGCCTGACAGGCTAAGAGCTTATAATTTGTCCCCCCTGCAGATAGTGCACGTGTTACAGGGAGCTAATGCCTCTCTTCCTTCTGGTATGCTTACGAGCAGAAATACAGAGTTTGTTGTTGAAACGGGAGCTTTTTTAAGAAGCGCGGAAGACATCGGTAACCTGGTAGTTGGTTCCTCCAGTAACAAATTAGTCTATCTCAGAGACACAGCGGAAATAATTGACGGCTCCGAAGAACCTTCAAGCTATGTTATGACCGGGTTCGGTCCTGCATCAGAGGAAAAAAAGAGCGGCATGTATGATGCGGTAACCATCGCCGTATCAAAGAAGCAGGGTACAAATGCAACACACCTGGCTGAGAGGTCTCTTGAAACAATAGAAGCCCTTAAGGGGGTCCTTATTCCCGGTGAAATCGAAGTGACGACAACCAGGAATTATGGGGATACGGCAAAAGAAAAATCTGATGAACTCCTTAAACATATGTTAATTGCAGCTATCTCAGTTACGATTTTGATAGCTCTTGCGCTGGGATTGCGGGAATCCCTTATTGTCGGCGTGGCAGTACCGGTAACTCTTGCGCTTACGATTCTTGTAACGTACATGTATGGCTACACACTAAACAGGGTGACCCTCTTTGCTCTCATATTCTCAATAGGCATTCTTGTTGATGACGCTATTGTTGTTGTTGAAAATATACACCGCCATTTCAGGCTGAAAGGGTTCTCTCCTGAAACAGCTGTGCACGCAGTGGACGAAGTAGGCAATCCCACAATACTGGCCACCTTTACCGTTATTGCGGCGCTTCTGCCGATGGCCTTTGTGTCCGGACTGATGGGGCCGTATATGAGGCCTATACCTGTCGGTGCATCTGCAGCAATGCTGATATCCCTGCTTATCGCGTTTATTATAAGCCCCTGGTTGAGTTTTATCGTACTGAAAAAAACAGGGAAACATACGCCGGAGCAGGAGAAAGAGGAGAGCAGGTTTATCGGTCTTTTAAACAGACTGTATGAAAAAAATCTTAGGGGATTGCTTGAAAGCGGTTTCAAAAGGATGATCGCCTTTCTCCTGATAGGGCTTCTCCTTGGCGGCTCAATGCTGCTGCTTGTATTTAAACTTGTAACGGTAAAGATGCTGCCCTTTGACAATAAGAGCGAACTTCAGATAGTTATTGATATGCCCGAAGGTTCCTCCCTTGAGCAGACAGCCATGGTATCAAGAGAGGTAGGCAATTATATAAAAACAGTGCCTGAAGTAACTGATTACCAGGTATATGCAGGCACTACTGCACCCTTTAATTTCAATGGTCTCGTGCGACATTACTTTCTCAGGTCAGGAAGCAACGTAGCAGATATACAGGTCAACTTTGTCTCCAGACACGACCGCAAGGCGCAGAGCCATGATATTGCAAAAAGAATAAGACCGGGGATTCAAAAGATTGGCAGCAGGCATAATGCAAATATAAAGATTGTTGAAGTCCCGCCAGGTCCTCCTGTACTGAGTACACTTGTTGCTGAGATATACGGGCCTGATCCCGACAGACAGATCGAGATTGGCAATGAGATAAAAAAGATATTTAAAGAAACAGAAGGTGTCGTGGATGTGGACTGGTATGTGGAAGATGACCAGGACAAGATCACCTTTTCAGTTAATCAGGAGAAAGCCGCCTCTCACGGTATGAGCACCGACAGTATCTCAAAAACCCTGAGACTGGCACTTGGCGGAATGTCTGCAGGACTTCTTCACGTTGAGGATTCAAAGGAACCTGTTGAAATATTCCTGAGAGTGCCCCTTGAGGAAAGATCAAGCATCCAGGATTTACAAGAGATAAGTTTGTTATCAGCTTCAGGGAAGAATGTGTCCCTTTCAGAATTGGTAACTGTCGAAAAAAGTATGGAAAACAAGACCATATACAGAAAAAACCTTAAGAGGGTTGTGTATGTAACAGGCGACATTGCCGGTACAGAGGAAAGTCCGGTATACGCTATCATGAAGATGAAGGAAAAAATAAGGGATCTCAAACTTCCTGAAGGATATGAATTAAAACAGTATGACACCACTCAGCCAAAACTTGAAGACAAATACTCGATGAAATGGGATGGAGAATGGCACATCACATTTGAGGTATTCAGGGATTTAGGTCTTGCCTTTGCAGCGGTGATCGTCTTAATTTATGTGATGGTTGTCGGCTGGTTCAAGTCATTTGTAACCCCGCTCGTGATACTGGCCCCTATCCCCCTTTCCCTGGCAGGTATTCTGCCGGGTCATGCACTTATGGGGGCCTTTTTTACCGCTACGTCCATGATCGGTTTTATTGCAGGCGCCGGCATAGTGATCAGGAACTCGATTATTCTGGTCGACTTTATAGAGCTTCAGATCAAGAATGGCATGCCCCTTAAGGAAGCAGTTGTCCAGGCAGGCATTATCAGGTTCAGGCCTATGCTCCTTACGGCATCCGCGGTAGTGGTTGGTTCATCGGTTATCCTCTTTGATCCTATTTTCCAGGGGATGGCCATATCATTGATGGCAGGTGAAGTGGCGTCGACTTTTCTGTCCAGAACTCTGGTGCC
>CALZJD010000036.1 GCA_945787795.1 Thermodesulfovibrionia bacterium
ATTCTTCTATTTCATTCCTGACATCATAAAAATCCCTGCCGGAAAAACTGTCCTTATTCTGATAGTAATAATACTCGATATCTTCATAAGGCACATGGATAAATCCTTTTAACCTTATGTCTATATATTCTTTAATTATGATCTTATCATCCTTGGCTTCACCCTGCTCATTGTCTGAAGCAGTAAGTCTGAATTTCCTTGCCTCCCTCAGCAAGAGAAGCCTGTTTATCATTTCTTCAAGTACGCCCGCCTCATGAGCATCAGGATCATATTCCCTCGCAGATTCATAAGCCTGCAAAAACTCACTCTGTAAAATCACATCATCATTTACAATAGCCACGATTCTCTCAAGCACTTCAGCATGCAGATAATGGGGAAGCATGAAGTTGAACGCAAGAAGTAAACTGCCGGTCAAAACACAATTAATGATTTTATTCATATTTAATTATCAAGTTTTAAAATTAATAAAATACATAAATATCTATCTTTTTATTTTTTATTTCTTACTTCCTACTTATTATTTCTTACTTCTTGTATTAAAAGGCATGTCCAAAACTGAAGTGGACCTCGCCCGCACTTTCGTCTGATTCCCGGCTTAACTTGTATCCATAATCCACTCTAACAGGACCTACAGGAGTGCTGTATCTCAGCCCCCCGCCAACAGTATGCCTAAGCGAAGTTTCGATGTTCTCTGCTGTTTTCCAGACATTACCGCTGTCCAAAAAGGCAACAATGCCAAGACCTCTCCAAAGGGAAAACCTGAATTCACCATTTAAAAGGGCAAACACATTTCCTCCTGTTGGATTGCCGTCTTCGCCTTTAGGTCCAAGCGCATCATTGCTATATCCCCTGACAGTGCTTCTCCCTCCAAGAAAATATCTTTCGATAAGAGGCACCTCATTGGTCCCTTCAAAGCTGTAGGCAGCACCGCCTTTAACCGAAAAAGCAAATACCGTGTCTTTTCGTAATGGAAAATACCAGGAACTCTGGATTGATGCCTTTACAAACTCTGTCTCTGAGAGAAATACCTGGGATGCAAATTTCATGACAATTCCGTGAAGAGATCCTGACCTCGGATCAAAGGGATTGTCCCTGTTATCATAGAATATCGACGGAGAAATGCTTCCGATACCCAGGGTGCCCGTATCCTCCTTGCTGAGAATAATACCTGGCTGTACATCGGAAGTATCTGTAAATGAGTATTCATAGTTTAATCCCACTCTCAAACCATTAATCAGCTCCTTCTCAAATCCCGCAATAAAACTGAACTTGTCTATCCTGTATAATATGTCCCTTGTTTCCAGATTAATTGACCTGGTGTCCTCCTTCATGAGAAACATTTTCAGAGGAAGGTTCCTCATATTAAAAAACCATGGCTCGACAAAATTCAATACATATCTTTCTTCTACAGAACTGAGTTCAGTACGGAAGCCTATCTGCCGGTTCAGGCCGCCAATATTGCGATAACTTATATCAAAAGAACCTCTCAACTCCTCATAGTCACTATACCCCAGGGCAACCTCAACTGTCCCGGCCTTGCCTTCCTTCAGAGATACGAGAACATCTCTGACTATCTTATTGTCATCATCCCAGTCAAGCATATTAATGGTTACTTCACTGAATATTCCAAGCTTGTATAACCGCTGCCTGATCCGTGTAATTTCCTGCTGGTCATAGGAGTCTCCTTCTCTAACAGTGAATTCCCTTTCGATAACAGAGGTCTTTGTTTTTTTATTGCCCCTGATAATCATTTTGCCTACAACTGACGGTCTGTTTTCAGTAATCATAAATATTATAGATGCCTTATTACCCTCAATCACACTTTTCGTTTCCACATAAGCATCCACATAACCTTTACTTCTGTACAATGACAGCACTCCGTACCTCGCGTCACCAATATCAACAGTATTGTAAGAATCCCCTTCCTGAATATGTATTGACCTCATGATTCTGGACTGAGTCAGTTTCTTATTACCCTTTATTTCTATGCTATCTATTCTGGTCTGCGGACCTTCGTGAATATTCAACTCGATACTTACTTGCCGTCCATCATCGCTGAACTCTTTCTTAACATCCTTTATCTCAAACTGAAGATAACCAAGGGCATGATAAAACCTCATGAGATCATCTTTCCCCGATTCAAGGAGATTATCATTGTATGGTTTACCCTCTTTAAAGGGAATGATTTTCATCACTGTTTCACGATCAACTTGTTCTCCATTAATATGAACTTTGCTCAGCAATACTTTTTCACCTTCAAAAATCATAAAGGTCACCTTTACAAGGTCTTCACTTCTTTCTATCCCGGCAGCAACCTGTGCATAGTAATACCCTTTACCAAGATAAAGCTTTCTGATCCTGTTCACGGTTTCTGATACAGACTCGTCTGTTACTTCTTCATTTTCCAGAAAAGGGACCTCCTTTTTTAATTTCTTGGAACTGAAAACCTTATTGTTTTTGAAGGCAACATGCAGTCTTGGTCCTATCTCAACTGGTATATCAAGGTGTCCGTCAACAAACCGGTAAGGACCGATAACCGGGTTAATATAATTTCCCTTTTTATAGTGCTCCCGCAGTTTTTTCAAATCGCTTTCAAGTTTTGCCTTATCAAATACATCCCCCCTGATCATTTTTATAAATATCTCGGCATCCGGAGGCAGCGTGACATTAGTAATAATCAAAGGCCTGCCCTGAATTATAACAATACGTAAATTCACCTTATCCCTGGTATCTGCAGCGGAACTGAAAATTTTCAGAACTACATCAGGATATCCCCGTGAAAGATAATATTTCGTTAAATGTAATCTTGCCTTTTCAAGCAGTTCCTCTCTGAAATCATCTCCTTTCTTGAACAGAAATTCCTTCTTAATATCTTTTTTTGGAATATTCTCTATCCCTTCAAAAGAGACTTTATTAACGACCGGCACTTCTTTGACGACAAATTTTAACCTCACCCCTTCGCTAACAGGTTCAGCAATCACCTGAATATCAAGAAATACGCCTTTTTTAAAAACCCTTCTTAAACCGGCGCTGATCTTTCTCTTTTCAAGAGGCTGTCCTGCCTTGAGGTCTAAAAGATAGATCAGCTCTTCCCGGCTTATTCTGTTTAATCCCGAAACCTCTATTTCTTTAATCATTACTCCATCTTCTATTGCATATACAATGGAAGATGGGAAGAAAGCAATGTTAAGAACAAGCAGGCCTAACATTAAAAACATTTTATAGATTCCATGCAGAAAGGGAAAATTATAAAACTCAAAATATGACTGCTCTGCTGTATGTTCTTTCTTCACTTTATTGATCATTTACTTAAATTCAAACCTGTATTTAAGGTCCAGCCCTGTACTTCCTACTTCATCTCTTGATCCGACAAGAAACAGGTTTTTGTCTAATTTATATTCCACCTTAACAACCTGCTCTTCAGCAGTACCGATTGCGCGTGAATATATAACAAAGACCCTATCTTCAAGCATTCTCTTGCCCAGGGTAACCTTAGGACTGAACGATCCCTCGGTTGTCGTGTGAGGTTCTATCTCAAACCGTTCAAACCCTGTAATATACTGGACCTCATCTTGTATCCCTCCGGTAATCAGGGATGTCGCTTCACTGGCTGCTATGCCGCTCTCAAGCCCTTTTGCTTCCTTACTCAACTGTCCGAAGGTCAGGAGTGAAAGGATGTCCTCTTCCGGAAGTGGAGGATCAGAAAACAGAGAAAGTGTAAAATTATCAGTGGTGCCGTCCAGCGACAACCTTATGTAGTAATTGTTTCTGTATGTATCAGCCAGAATGTGAAACATGGGAACTATACCCTCGGGATCAATAAAGTCTATACTGCTTCCTTCCAAAATCCTGAACTCGTTCCCCCTGAAATATACGGCTCCTTCGTCTGACTCAAACCTTCCTATGATGCCCGGCTTTGATACCTTTCCCATTACGTTAAGCGACATACTCACAGGACTTCGTGCGATATTATTCTGAATGAAAATGTTTTCAGCCCCCTTGATACTGATATTCAAAGCTGCATCGTCAAATCCTTCCATATATTCATTATTTCCGTCCCTGGCCTCTTTTATTCCCAGCAGCCAGTCGCTCCAATCTACCCTTTTTTCATATTTAGCCTTTTCAATATCTATATTGCCGGTTATATTAGATCCCTTTGAAGACTTACCATAGAACAGTTTTCCATCAAAGGTCGCGCTTACCCCTTCAGAAGGTCTTATCTTGACACCCATGACGTCAGCAGAAACATATATTCTGTCCAGGTCAAGGTCCTTAAAAAACCCGGCGCCAGACATAAAAACTGTTCCACCGGCAAATTTTGTGTCAAGAGAATCAAAAGTAATTCTGTCCTTATTTAAAAATAAGGCCCCGTTTACCGGTCCGATAATATATTGAAAGTCCGCATAATCGGCAGTAATGTCTTCGATATTTACTACCCCTGAGAACTCAGGAGCATTCCAGGGACCGCTTATATCAACAGCAAAATCAGCCTTCCCTCTCAAGGAATCAATATTGTCACTTACACCCGAAAGAGGTTCAACATTTAAAACTCCATCAAGAGAAAGCCTGTAACTGTCATCAATCCTTACAGAACCGCTTGCATTTAATTCAGCATCATTACCTGACAACGATAAAGATATGATCTTCAGTTCTTCATCAATATACTCCCATTTAATAATGTCATGATTTCTCAGATCATATCCAAATGCATTTAACTTCACAGAACGGACTTCAGACTGCAATAAGAAATCCAGTCCCCTGCCCGCCATATTCATCTCCCCTTCAAGAGAAAGGGCAATGTCACCTGAAGGATATTCAAATACATCTTCAACCATAAAATCATACCTTCCCCTGTTAAACTCCATATCCATGGACCATATGGGAAATTCTAAAAGTTCTACGTCTGACTCAGCCCTGATCAGTCCATCCTTTAAGAAACCTTTCATTACCAGGTCTCTTCCCCTGAGTGTGCCTGTGACGCTGCCCTCGCCAGCCTGGATTTTTTTATATGTACTCTCCATGACATCCATTTCAAAGCTGAAGTCAGGATCGTCAATCAAACCTGCCCCTCTGATGTCCGCTCCAAAGAGGAGATCAAAGGGGGCCCATTCAAACAGGTGAATATCACTTATTCTGGTATTGTCCAGCCTTGCTGACAGATTGTAATGCTTGTCAAAATTCAGCCTTCCCTCTGCTTTCATTTGTGCATTTCCTTTTTTTGCAGTGACCGAAGAGAAATTCATCCCCTCCGGAGAAAAGGAAGCCTTCACACCTACTTCATCCAGTTTCTGATCATACACATCACACTTCTTCACAACCAGGTCCCCTTCTCCTTTATAATTGACTGCATCACCTTCAAAAGCGATCATTCCGCTCGTAAATCCTGATATGGGAAGCATTTTATATGATGCTGTGATAAATGGATGTATCTCTGCATTCTTTACGAATGCCTTTCCCCTGTAAAATGGGTCATCAAAAGAGAACAGTTCATCAGCCTTTCTGAAGTCTATAGATCCTGTAACATCATACACAGCCTCATCCTGCATGATCCTCAAACTGCTGACAGAAAGGGATTTTGTGTTGTAAATAAAATCAGCAAAACCATTGTTGAAGGCAATCCCATGAATGCCTCCTGACTGTGATTCAAGCGTGCCGCTGATTTCAACATTATCTGTTGGTCCGCCCGCCTTTCCCGTAAAGCTGGCAGGAGCAATAAATCTTTCGTAATAGGGAATCGTCAAATCAGATATATCACTGCTTTCAAGTTCCAGATCAAGATCAAGCCTGCGCGTATTAAGATCCACCTCTCCAGCCAGATAAAGTTCGGAACTGGACGTTTTAAAAACAGTATTGCTGAGATCGATCACTTTGTCCTTCATTGCAAGATCCGTACTGATAGTTATCACCCGTTCCAGTACATTCCCTTTTCTTTCCGAAGTATTCGTGTACTTAATATCAGCAAGAATATCGATCCATCGGCCATGTTCATGATCAAGCTGAAATGTACCCCCTACTTCGCCTTGTGGAATAGGAGGCTCCCAGCGAATAAATTTCAGAAATTCCGGGCTGCTCACCCCTGATGCAGCTGCGTTTACACGATATTCACCATGAGGGAGCAGAATATAGGCATCCCCCTTCAGGTTACCTCCATATGTTTTCGCAGTAAAACCATGAAGGGCCAATTTATTTTTTTCGTAAGATATGTCCCCTGTCACATTATCAAGAGGAAGTCCTTCTAAAGCAGCGTTGTCCAGGGCAGCTTTACCTTTACCATTGATATCCGGGTATATCCCGGCAATACGGCCCTGTGCTGAAACCTTGCCGGTAATTTCTTTTTCTACATGGATTATTTCCATTAATGACTCAAGATAAAACCAGCTGTCGGTATTCATGTCATATTTTAAGTCAGGCCATCTGGATCCGGTTTTTTCAATAAGGTTAACAGACCCGTCAAATGTGAGCTGACCATTTCTCTTTACTGCCAGTTGTAAAGCGTTGTTTATTTCCTCTATGTCAACGCGGGCATTTACTGAAAGACCGCCTCCAACCAGTGCCCAATCAGATGTCCTGTTTACCGTACCATTAAGCTTGAGTACTGACCCGGGAGTTCTGACATGTAACCTGTCAACTTCAATATGTTCATCAGTGAGTTTGATCTTTGCTGCAATTTCACCATGTAATTCCGAACCGGCAGGAAGTCGTGCAGTAATTTCGTTCAGTTCCAGTTCTGCCCTTGAACTTCTCCATTTCGGCACAAGATCAAAGAACATCCCCCTGACCGATATCCCGCTTGTTCCCTGCCTGTCTTTATAGTCAATTTCACCATTAACGAGCTTGATCCCCTTGAGAGTTACATTAAACTCTTTCTTTCCTTGCCCTGTCAGCGACTTTTCTATATTTTCTGCTACTCTTTTGACATCATCTTCGTTTGCCGTCAACCTGGGTTCATTAAGAAAGAATTTCCTGATCCTTATCTCCTTTGAGAATAAACCCAGAACATCAATGTAAACACGGGCCTTGGAAATCCCCAGAAGTCTGTTTCCGGTCCTGTCAATCAGCTTTAATCCTTTTGCCTGCAGATAAAATGGAAATAGATTGACAGCCGCCTTGTCAATTATTACTCTCTCCCTGGTAACATTTTCAATAATAGGAACAAAGATCCTTTTAAAATAATTAGAAAGGTACGGTCCCCGGAGGAGAAAGAAGACAATGCCATATATCAGAAGAGCTATGCCTAAAAATTTCCAGAATATTGATTTTCTTTTTCCTGTTTCGCTCATTTCCTGATTAATCTGCAATTGTCAACTGGATAGGATGAGAATGCAAAGAAAAGTATAAATACTACCGGCACATTTCTGCCTTTATTTTTATATACATAATACAATTTAATATTATATGCCATATGTACACCAAGTGTTATAATACTAAACAGAAATTGTAAGCGTCAATTTCAGAAATTGAACGTTACACATGCAATTTCAGGCTTCAGACATCCGGATGTTGAAAAATTTAATCAGATGAGGGGCTGTAGCTCAGTTGGGAGAGCGCGTCGTTCGCAACGACGAGGTCGCCGGTTCGATCCCGGTCAGCTCCACCATTTCAGCGAATTGTCACTGGCATCTCAAGAATAGAAGGTGTTGAATCCCGTACCAGGTTATCAATCATGTTCTTTACGGGATGTGATCACACCCTGTTTTCATTCATGTATTTACCTTCAGCAATAATATCATTTACATAACATTCTAATCGATGTTAATTCCATTTAATATCATTAAGTTAGGCTATTATAGTTGTTGTTATTTATTAACTAAATAGATGAAAGGATAATTTCGCCTTTAATATTTACATTCTCCTTTGTTGGTCGCCTTTTCTTATACATGAAAGAATCTTATCATTAATTATTTTTTAAAGCTTACCAATAGACAGACTTCTGCAGTACCATGATTTTAAGTTATACATCAATCCATAATGTTTATCGAAATCTCTCGTAACCGCCCTAAAGATTTAGTTTAAACATACCGAGTTAATTAATTGTAAGGGAGAGTTTATGACTATAAAGAAGAAATTAATATTATCATCCTGTCTTCAGGGCATTTTGTTTTTAATCATAGGGCTTACCATATTACTGGGATACCGGTATGTCTCAACACAGGCATCCACTGCCAATGCTTTTGATAATCAGGCCAGATATTTGCAAATGATGCTCAGGGGCATTAATGAGGTAATCATCACTGAGTGGACACCACAATCTGTTGAAATCGTTGAAAAAGGTGTCAAAGGCTTTGAAGGGTTACATATTAATTTACTCGAAGAGATTGATGACCAAAAAATTCATGAAGTAATGGTTAATACTGTTGATCCGGAGTGGAAGGAAATAAAAAAGAAGGCAGCACCTTATCTTAAAGACAACTCCAGTGAAATGGATGTAGATGAACTGATGATCGACTATGGCAGATTAATTACTAAAGCTGACAAGTTAGTCAACACAGTCAGTGAACTCTCTGATTCGGCACGGTCTGTTGTTAATGCAAACTCAAAAAAAACAGAGACCATTCAGTATATGATCGTCGCTGTTTTATTATTTATTTTAATTGCTATTTTATTAAATGCGGTAAAGCTCTACCGCTCTACAATGTCGCCAATCAGGGAACTTTCAAATATTGCTGAAGGATTTGAAGGTGGCAATCTCAGTATCCTCATGGACGAGTCCCGAAAGGACGAGTTCGGAAGTCTTGCGTCACACTTCAACATGGCTACAGCAAAGCTCAGCGAATTTATATCACAGTTAAAAAGCAAAATCGATACCCTTAATGAAAATTCAAGAGAAGTTTCAGACACAGCATCACAAATAGATTTAAATGCACAGGAACAGTCCACCCAGACTACAGTGGCAGCTGCTGCAATGGAAGAGTTGAGCGCATCATTTCTCGATGTAACAGAAAATGCAAGCAATGCTGCCAACTCTGCAAAGGAAGCCACCAACCTTGCCATCAGAGGAGGCGATGTTGTGACAGAAACCATACAGGGCATGAATAAAATTGCCTCTTCAGTAAATGAATCAGCAAAAACAATAAAGACACTGGGAAACAGTTCCGAGCAGATCGGAGAGATTATTAAAGTAATCAACGATATAGCCGGTCAGACAAACCTTCTTGCCCTGAATGCAGCAATTGAAGCTGCCCGTGCAGGAGAGCAGGGAAGAGGTTTTGCTGTTGTTGCTGATGAAGTGAGAAAACTGGCAGAAAAGACAACTGCATCCACCAATGAAATCGGTGACATGATTAAGACCATACAGGAAGAATCAAACAGGGCAGTCGAGTCCATGCAGATCGGAACAACAGATGTCGAGTCAGGAGTGGAATTGGCCAACCAGGCCGGAAACTCCCTTGAACAGATAGTTGATTCAGTCCAAAGTGTTACGAACATGATACAGAATATTGCCACTGCAGCCCAGGAGCAAGCCACCACAGGTGAAGACGTGGCTTCGAATCTGGAATCTGTTTCCTGTATAACACAGAAGACAGCAGGCGATGCCCAGCAATCCAATGCAGCCAGTAGGCAATTATATTCAATGGTATCAGATATTCAGAGTCTTGCAAATGCATTTAAACTTCGCAACGGTAAAAGCGATAACACTGAATAATTAGTTCCTTTAACAGATTAAGCCCGCTGTCGCCCTGAACCTGTCGGAGCGAATATAGTCATATCCATCCGAACTTCTCTATCCCCTCATTATTAATAAATATGTAAAATATTCCGATTTTTTGCATTATCTGCTAGAATACATTGTTTATGTGGAGGATTAATGAGACTTAAGGACAGGAACGCATTTATTACAGGTGCTGCACAGGGTATCGGCAAGTCAATCGCCATGGGAATGGCCAGAGAAGGTGCTAACGTTGCAATAGCAGATATTAATATTGAGAGCGCTGAAGAGACTGCACAGGAGATTAAAGAACTTGGAGTGAACAGCTTAGCCATTAAACTTGATGTGTCCAGCCAGGAAGATGTAGCCAAGGCATTCAGCACGTTTACAGACAAGCTTGGCCCTGTTGATATTCTTGTTAATAATGCAGGAATAACAAGAGACACTCTTCTGATGAGAATGAAGGAGGAAGACTGGGACGCAGTCATTAATATCAATCTCAAAGGGACTTTTTTGTGCAGTAAAGAAGCTGTCAAATTAATGGCAAAACAGCGACAGGGAAAAATTATCAGCATATCCTCTGTGGTTGCTTTTATGGGCAATCCAGGACAGGCCAACTACAGTGCGTCAAAGGCAGGTCTGATAGGGTTAACAAAAACCATTGCAAAATTCCTTTCGTCAGCTGAAGCTGATTATATTACCGGACAGGTTATCCATGTCAACGGCGGAATGTATATGTAGTCAAATGAAATATTTTAATGAAAAATGTATAATTGAGTCGCAGTTTTTTAATGTATAAAAATTTAACTTATATAAAAGTGGAGGTGCTGAATGTCTGTTGAAGCAAAAGTAAAAGAGATAATAGCAAAACAACTGGGCGTTGACAGCGATAAAGTTACTTTGGAAGCTTCATTTGTGGATGACCTGGGAGCAGATTCTTTGGACACAGTTGAACTGGTTATGGCTTTTGAAGAGGCGTTTAATGTGGAGATTCCGGATGAAGATGCTGAGAAAATTCTTAAAGTCCAGGATGCTATCAAATATATTGATGATAAATCAGGAAGTTAAAACTTTCTCGTCTTTATAAAATCATGAAACAGAGAAGAATTGTAATAACCGGGGTGGGACTCTTGACTCCTCTGGGGACAGGTAATGAAAAATCCTGGAAAGGTCTGCTTGAGGGCCGCTCAGCAATTGACAGAATAACCCTGTTTGACCCGGAAGCCTCTCCCTGCAAAATAGCGGCGGAAGTCTCTGACTTTGAAATCGATAAATTCGTAGAAACAAAAGAGCAGAAGAAAATGGACCGGTTTATCCATTTCGGGCTCGCTGCAGCCACAATGGCCATGGAGGATTCAGGCCTTAACGTCACGGAAAGCAATGCAGACAGAATTGGGGTAATCGTCGGAGCTGGTGTCGGAGGTCTGCCGGCTATTGAGCGCTATGAACAGATTCTCCTGAAAAAAGGACCTAAAAGGGTTTCTCCTTTTTTCATCCCCATGACCATAATTAATCTGACTTCAGGTCATATATCGATACGTTTTGGTGTAAAAGGTCCAAACTCTGCAGTTGCAACTGCCTGTGCATCCGGCACTCATTCCATAGGGGACGCCTTCAAGCTTATACAGAGAGGCGCAGCAGATGTGATGATATGCGGGGGAAATGAAGCGGTGATCACACCGCTGGGCATTGCGGGTTTTACATCAATGAAGGCCCTGTCAACAAGAAATGATGAACCTGAAAAAGCCAGCAGACCATTTGACCGCCCTGCCCCTAACGGAGAAGGAGCTGCGAGGTGCATGAAATCAACATTGATGGATGCCGGAATACATCCTGAAGAAGTGGACTACATAAATGCCCATGGCACCTCAACTAAATATGGTGACGAACTGGAAACAACTGCAATCAAAACCGTGTTTGGCGATCATGCGTATAAGCTATGTGTCAGCTCCACAAAATCGATGATTGGACATCTCCTGGGAGCTTCCGGCGGTGTTGAAGCCGGGTTCTGCGCACTAAGTATAATTAACGGGATGGTACCTCCAACCATAAACCTTGAGAACCCTGACTCTGAATGCGATCTTGATTATGTACCCAATAAAGCAAGAGCCCTTGATATTAATATAGCGATGTCCAACTCTTTTGGATTTGGTGGAACCAATGCATGCATCCTCCTCAAACGATTTGTCCAGTCTTGAGAAGTCTCTTGACTATAAATTCAGGAAAAAATCTCTGTTAAAAGAGGCCCTCACCCACAAGTCCTTTGCTCATGAACAGCAGAAAAAAAGTATAGCTTTTAATGAGAGGATGGAGTTTCTCGGTGATGCAGTACTCGAACTTATTATTAGTGAATATTTGTATAAAACATTCTCAGACTACACCGAGGCTGATCTCTCCAGAATGAAGGCATATGTTGTGCAGGAATCATCCCTGGCTGAAGCTGCCGGTTCCCTTGATCTGGGATTATATCTTCATCTTGGTAAAGGGGAAGAACTTACAGGCGGAAGAAAAAAGCCTTCACTTCTGGCCAATGCCTTTGAGGCCATACTTGCTGCCATTTATATGGATGGTGGTTATAAAAATGCAAAAGATTTTGTGCTTGGCCATCTTGTAGCAAAAATGGATAATCTGGCAGCAAATAATTTCATTTTTGACTTCAAGACAAGGCTGCAGGAAGTTGCCCAGGCCCGGCATGGTGTATTACCCAGATATGTCACCCATAAGGAAGAAGGGCCTGAGCATAAAAAGACTTTTGAAGTAAAAGTTTTTATCAATGATGACGTTATCGGATCTGGAAAGGGAAAAACCAAAAAAGCAGCAGCTCAAAAGGCAGCTGAAGCCGGACTCAATAAAATAGGGGCCAATAATGAAACTGACATATAAAAAAGCAGGTGTAGACATTAATAAGGGAAACAGGCTGGTCGATATAATTAAACCCATGGCACGCTCCACGTTCAAACCCTATGTTATGAATGACCTTGGTTCATTCGGTGCATTCTGTAAACTGGATACAAAAAAATACAGGAATCCTGTGCTGGTGAGCAGCACTGACGGTGTCGGTACAAAACTTAAAATAGCATTTATGCTCAATAAGCACAGTACGGTCGGTATAGACCTGGTGGCAATGTGCGTGAATGACATACTCACAAGCGGGGCCAGGCCTCTGTTTTTTCTTGATTATTTTGCCTCAGGCAAACTTTCGACCAGACAGGCTTCGGATGTTATTAAAGGCATAGCAGACGGATGCAAAGATGCTGACTGTTCATTAATAGGCGGTGAGACTGCTGAGATGCCGGGTTTTTATGATAAAGGGGAATATGATCTGTCCGGATTTTCTGTTGGTGTAGTTGATAAAAAGAATATTATCACCGGTAAAACAATTAAGAAAGGCGACCTGTTAATTGGCCTTGCTTCAAGCGGGATACACAGTAATGGATATTCTCTTGTGAGAAAGCTGTTCTTTGATCTGAAGAAATACAGCCCAAAGAAAAAAATAAAGGAACTGGGATGTACGATCGGAGAGGAACTGCTCAAGCCGACACGTATATATGTCAGATCCATATTGAATGTATTACAAAACCATAAGATAAAAGGCATTGCCCATATTACCGGAGGCGGTCTGACAGAAAACCTTCCAAGAATTTTGCCTGCAAAACCCGGTCTTGGCTTTATTATCGAAAAGCAGAGCTGGCAGGTACATCCCATCTTTACCTTAATGCAGTCGCTGGGCTCTGTAAGGGACGCGGAGATGTTTAAAACATTTAATATGGGCATCGGTATGGTCCTCGTGGTTGAAAAGTCAGATGCTGAACAGATCATGAAAAAATTTAAACATCTTGGGGAGACCGCTTATATTATAGGAAATGTGGGAAAAGGCAAAAGGGGTGTTGAGTATGTCTGATATGTTACATATTGGAGTTCTTGCTTCTGGCAGAGGTTCGAATTTTCAATCAATTATTGACAACATCGAATCAGGACAGATACAGGCTGTCATGTCCGTTTTAATAACTGATAATCCTGATGCCTATGCAATAGAACGGTGCAGAAAACATAATATTGAATCTCTTGTACTTAAGCCGGGTGACTTTCATAACAGTAATTCCTATTACGCCCATATCGCTGATGAACTCATACAAAGAGAGGTAGGGCTTGTCGTGCTTGCGGGATTCATGAGAGTGGTCGGCAAGGCCCTGATAGATACATTCCCCAACAGAATAATGAATATCCACCCTGCCCTGCTTCCTTCTTTTCCGGGACTGCATGGACAAAAACAGGCTGCTGACTATGGAGTAAAAATAGCAGGGTGCACAGTTCATTTTGTGGATGAAGGCGTAGACACAGGCCCCATCATTATGCAGGCTGCTGTCCCTGCATACCACGATGACACCGAAGACTCTTTAGCTGAGAGAATACTCAGGAAAGAGCATATGATTTTCCCTAATGCCATAAGGCTTTTTACAGAAAACAGAATAAAAGTTGAAGGACGGAAAGTAATTGTCAATGGAACCAGAGAAGAGCAGTCAATAATTAACCCTCTGACCACAGATAAGTAGTGTCTTTGTTCAAATTCAATTTGTCTGTCAATCCGGCTTGACCGGAATCTGCCCGCGTCATTCTGGATTGTCCGGAATCTAACCCGTTTGATTCCCGACGCACTTCGCTTGCGAGAATGACAGACAACTTCCTCATTCCGGTAGACAGATATCGAGCATGAAATAAAATAGCAATTTATACACAGACACTTACTGGTAAGGGACGATTCAATTTGACAGTAACGTATAGATTTTGTACTATGTTACAGACGTAAGCACTGACTCTTCTTAAAAGAATAATTATTTATACTGATGCCTGGCCCACATTATTTATACACTTTATTACGTAAAGCAGGCATACCGTAAAAACGTATTGAATGCGTTGTGATACATATTTGGAATCAAAGCAATAATGGTTTTTACTATTCATTCTGTTCTATACCGTTGTTACGGTAGTGCCGCTGCCAATTCGTTTTTCCGGCATACCTGCTTTACATTATGAATAATCATCGGTAGCATTATTGCATCTTAATTTTTTTCAATATTTATTAATGGAGGTAGTACTGATGACCAGCGCTTCAACAGCAATTATAGCAGGAATTTGTGGCTTCATAGCCGGTGGATTTGGGCTGTACCTGATAACAAACCATTTGGAGAAGAAAAGGGCCTTCTTCTCCAATAAAAGGCAGCAGCTCAAATGTGTTTACTCACCTCTGGAGGCGCTGGTGAAAATCAATGGTCAGGAATTTGATCACTATTTCAAAAATGATGCAACAAATGAAGATCGTGAGTTCATAGAAAAAACGATCTGGTACCCGAATTTTGTTGAAATAAAGAAGGTGATCATGGAAAATGCCCATCTGCTGGAACAGATCCCTGATGAATTATTAAGGCTTCTGAACTATATAAATATCTGGTTATCAGATTATGATGCGGTATATGTGAGACAGTTAAAAGATGCCCCGGTCTTTGTCAGACCTAACGGATACAGCTATCCCGGTGAAGCAGATGAATTCATTTATCAGCAGGCCGGCGCTTTAAGAAAAGAATTGAACAGATAGTTTTTTCAGGCTATTCGTTTATCAGTTTTCTGAAATATGTAATAGTCTCTTTCAGACCATCCTCAAGCTTTACTGTTGGTTTCCATTTAAGGGCTTTCTTTGCCAGCTTTATATCAGGCTGTCTCTGTGTTGGATCATCCTCCGGTAATGTTTTACGAATAATCCTGGATTTTGATTTTGTGAGTTTGATTACTTTTTCAGCAAGTTCCAGAATGGTAAATTCATCAGGATTGCCCAGATTAACCGGCCCGGTCAATGTATCAGAAGATCCCATGAGCTTAATGAATCCATCAATCAAATCATCTACATAACAGAAGCTCCGGGTCTGGCTGCCGTCTCCATACACGGTCAAGGACTTACCCTGCAGGGCCTGCATAATAAAATTACTCACCACCCGTCCATCATCAGGATGCATATGTGGACCATAGGTATTGAATATGCGAGCCACTTTTATTCTCAGATTATGCTGTCGGTAATAATCAAAAAAAAGAGTTTCAGCGCAGCGCTTGCCCTCATCATAACATGACCGGAATCCCACCGGATTTACATTCCCCCAGTAAGATTCCGGCTGGGGATGGACAAGCGGATCACCATAGACCTCTGATGTTGACGCCTGAAAGATCTTCGCCTTTACCCTCTTTGCAAGTCCAAGCACGTTAATTGCACCGTGCACAGATGTTTTTGTTGTCTGAACAGGATCAAACTGATAATGAATTGGAGATGCCGGACAGGCCAGGTTAAATATTTCATCAACTTCCACATACAAAGGGAAACAGATGTCATGTCTTAAAATTTCAAACATCGGGTTAGAAATAAGATTTATTACATTTGACCGGCGGCCTGTATAAAAATTATCAAGACAGATGACTTCATGGCCTTCTTTTAATAACCTCTCTGAGAGATGGGATCCCAGAAAGCCTGCTCCACCGGTAATAAGAATTCTTTTCATTATGTGTCCTCCTGATAAATTGAGTTATTTTACAACATAATGGAGTAATTAATCAGATAATATATCACATCTCATTATTCTCAGTGGGCACCCTTTTGTTGTCATTCCCGCGAACAAAGTGAGACGGGAATCAAACGGGTAAGATTCCGGTCAAGCCAGAATGACAGAAGATGATTCCGAACCTGCCTGCCGGCAGTCAGGCGCGCTTCGCTTGCGGGAATGCCACCAAAAAATAAACTTTAAAATAATGGATGTCCTGCAGTCTTTGCCGCAGGGTACTTCACTTTATATATATTCTTGACTTTGTTAATGATCAATAATATAATGCCCTAATTTCCATTACTCATATTATCAATTTATCAGGAGGTCTTCCACATGAAAAACATTGCGAACAAGTCTCTACCAGTATTTTTTTTAATAATAATCATATCATTAACTCTTTCCTGTACCAAACCTGAATCCGAACCTTTAAAAGTAGGCGTTGCAGGCCCTCACAGCGGTGATCTTGCATCTTACGGATTACCTTCTGTAAAGGCGGCAGAACTTGTAGTAAACGAACTAAATGCTAAAGGAGGCATCCTTGGCAGGAATATTGAACTGCTCATTGAAGATGATGTCTGCAAACCTGAACTGGCTACAAATACAGCAACAAAACTTGTTTCTCAAAATGTCCATATCGTACTGGGACACATATGCAGCGGAGCAACAAAAGCTGCTTTAGGCATTTACAAGGAATCAAAGATCATTGCTATTTCCCCTTCAGCGACAAACCCTGACCTTACACAGAGCGGTGATTATCCCAACTTCTTCCGCACCATCGCCTCTGATGATGCTCAGGCAAAACTTGAGGTTGATTTTGCTCTGGATGTGCTGAAATTAAAAAAAATAGCTGTGCTTCATGATAAAGGAGATTATGGTAAAGGACTGGCAGAGTTTGCAAAAAGCTTTGTAGAAAAATCAGGCAGGGCAGAACTTGTTTTATATGAAGGCATAACACCGGGTGCTGTTGATTACTCAGCAGTGGTACAGAAAATTAAACTCTCCGGGGCTGAGGCGGTAATTTTTGGAGGATACCATCCTGAGGCATCCAAAATCGTTATGCTCATGAGAAAAAAGAAGATGGATACCATCTTCATATCGGACGATGGAGTAAAGGATATTACTTTTATTAAAGTGGCCGGAGAATATGCTGAAGGAGTGTTTGCCACCGGACCACAGGATGTGTCCAGGAATCCCCTTGCCATTAAGGCAAATGAAGCCCACAAAATGACCTATGGCTCTGATCCGGGGGCCTTCTTTTTGAATGCCTATGCTGCTGTGCAGGCGCTGCTTAACGCAATAGAAAAGGCAGGTTCAACTGACTATGACGAGATATCAAGCGCTTTGCGGACCGAATACATAGACACCCCGCTCGGAAATATCAGTTTCAATGATAAGGGAGATGCCATAGGTGTGGGCTTTTCCATGTTTCAGGTCAAAGACGGCAAATATATAGAAATCAAGTAGACCGTTACTTGTTATTTGTTCTTAGTTAATCGTTACTAATTATTGAGCATTAAGCAGGCAGTCTTTTTTTGTATTTTACAAATAACCAATAACTAATAACGAATAACATCTTGTTCTTTCCCTGCCGTGTTATATCGCATTCGTGTTATATTAATTACCAATGGATTATTTCATCGAACTGCTATTGGGAGGACTGACTAGGGGAAGTATCTATGCGCTGATCGCCCTTGGTTATACCATGGTTTACGGTATAATCGAGTTGATCAATTTTGCTCATGGTGAAATTTATATGATCGGTGCTTTTACTGCTTTAATTGCAGCAAGCGTGCTCACCCTGTTTGGTTTTAATGCAGCATCCATACTTGTGCTTGCCTCGCTCGCAGCTATCATCTACTCAGCGGCATATGGATATACAGTAGAAAAAATCGCCTACAAACCTCTGCGCAATGCACCCCGTCTTTCTCCCCTGATAAGTGCAATTGGCATGTCAATATTTCTTCAGAACTATGTCCTCCTGGCACAGACATCTGATTTCCTCCCCTTTCCTGCGCTCATACCTGATTTTGATTTTATGAAAAATTATGAACATATATTTGGCTCAACAGAACTGGTAATTGTTGCGACAACAATGACAGTCATGATCATACTTACCATACTTATTAAATTTACTAAAATCGGAAAAGCCATGCGAGCCACTGCACAGGACAGGAAAATGGCTATGCTTGTTGGAGTAAATGTAAACAGGATCATCTCTGTTACCTTTGTTATCGGTTCTTCCCTGGCAGCAATCGGCGGGATTCTGATCGCCTCCCACATAGGCCAGATAAATTTCAATATAGGTTTTATCGCCGGGATAAAGGCCTTTACTGCTGCTGTACTCGGAGGCATCGGCAGTATCCCCGGAGCTGTTCTCGGAGGGTTTGTACTGGGATGGACAGAGAGCTTTGCAACTGGATATGTATCAAGTGATTATGAGGATGTATTTGCCTTTGTCCTGCTGGTGTTAATACTTATTTTCAGACCAGCCGGTATACTCGGCAAATCTTCATCACAGAAAGTATGATTGTGGACAGCAAGTTATACGTTAATAGTTAATAGTTATTTGGAACATTCAGCATAGCATGTCTCGTATTTTTCGAATAACCAGTAACTAATAACAATTAACGGTCTTAATTTGGTGAGTTATTTTATTATTTATGTTTAATACTTCTGAAATGAAAAGGTCCCTGCTTGTATCCCTCTGGTTCATGTTCCTTACCTTTCCCATCCTGGTCATTCGTGTAAACCCTATCGAGAAAATAGTTGAATGGCGATGGGGCAACATGCTTCTTGTCGGGACCGGAAGTTTTGTCCTGTCCTTCATCTGGCGCTATTTTATAAAACAAAAGGAGATGGGTTTAAAAAGGGTTGAAAGAGGAGAAAAAATTACCCCTCTCATTCAGCAGTTTAATATGAGGGAATCTAAATATTTCAAGTCGTTATTTATTGCGTTTGCTTGTACCGCAGCAATTTTCCCCTTTATCTTTTCCACGTATCAGACCACAATCATGACAACAGTGCTTATGTATGTTGTGTTGGGACTGGGACTAAATATCGTCGTAGGACTTGCAGGACTGCTTGATCTGGGATATGTGGCCTTCTATTTAGTAGGTGCTTACAGCTATGCCCTTCTCAACTATCATTTTGGACTGGGTTTCTGGACAGTTCTCCCTGTCGGGGCAATAATGGGGGCATTTTTCGGTATCCTGCTGGGATTTCCTGTTCTGCGGCTGCGAGGAGATTACCTTGCTATTGTAACGCTTGGTTTTGGAGAAATAATAAGGCTTATTATGGAAAACTGGAATGAGTTCTCTTTTGGTCCAAGCGGTATTGCCAATATCCCGAGGCCCTCTTTCCCCGGCATTCAGTTCTCGCTTCAGCAGGCAACTGTCTACCAGTATTTTCTTGCGATCGGATTAATGGCATTCACTATATTCGTTGTCAACAGATTACAGGACTCAAGGATAGGAAGGGCCTGGATAGCTATGAGAGAAGATGAAATTGCCTGTCAGGCAATGGGTGTGGACAAGGTAAGGACCAAACTTAGTGCTTTTGCACTTGGAGCTACATGGGCAGGCATGGTCGGTGTCATGTTTGCGGCAAAAACCACGTTTATTAATCCGGCCAGTTTTACGTTTCATGAATCTGCACTGATCCTGTCTATCGTTGTCCTGGGCGGAATGGGATCTGTTCCCGGAGTTATTATCGGCGCTTTTATTCTGATTCTTCTCCCTGAGTATCTCAGGGCATTCACAGAATATCGCATGCTCCTCTTCGGCGCAATCCTTGTTTTAATGATGGTCTTCAGGCCACAGGGTATTATCAGCAATGTACGCAGGACGTATGAGTTGAAGCAGGTTCAAAACAAAGGAATAAGGAATTAAATGAGACCCACTCTGCAAATCAAAAATGTAACAATGGACTTTGGCGGTCTGAGGGCACTGGACAGTTTTGACCTTACTATCTCTGCTGGTGAAATTGTTGCACTTATCGGCCCGAATGGAGCAGGCAAGACAACACTCTTTAACTGTATCACCGGTTTATATGCCCCTTCCGGCGGCGATATTTTCATATCTCCTGATTCTCATAAAAAATTCAGGTTAAATGGTCTCAAGCCACATATCATTACCTCCAGAGGCATGACCCGGACATTTCAGAATATCCGCCTCTTTCCCAATATGACCGTTCTTGAAAATGTCATGATAGGACGGCATTGCCGGACCTCCTCAGGAGTGCTGGGTGCAGTTTTCAGAAGCAGTGCAACCAGAAAAGAGGAGTCTGAGATTGTGGAGCACAGTTATAATATTCTGGTAAAGATAGGATTAAATGATTTTGTGAATGAGCTTGCCAGGAATCTGCCATACGGGGCCCAGAAGAGACTGGAAATAGCACGGGCCCTGGCAACCGACCCTTTTTTGCTTCTCCTTGATGAACCTGCTGCAGGATTAAATGCACAGGAGACTCAGGAGCTGGACAACCTTATCGTAAAAATTCGGGATGAGGAGAACATCACCATACTTCTTATAGAGCACGACATGAAACTGGTTATGAGCATATCTGACCGTATCGTCGTTATGGACTATGGAAAAAAAATCGCACAGGGTTCACCGAATGAAATCAGGACCGATCCTGTTGTAATAAAAGCCTATCTGGGAGAAGAGTTTGTTGCTTAGTCTTGTAAATGTAGAAACCTATTACGGGAATATACATGCCCTGAAGGGGATAAATATCAATATATCCGAGGGTGAAATAATCGCCCTCATTGGTGCCAATGGCGCTGGAAAATCAACAACGCTGATGTCGATTTCAGGGATCATCTCTCCGAGACAGGGGAAAATAATTTATATGGACCGGGAGATTCACACCCTATCCCCTGATGTAATCGTATCACTGGGCATATCGCAGGTACCTGAAGGCCGCCATATCTTTCCGGACTTAACAGTACTGGAAAACCTTCAGATGGGAGCATTCTTACGCATTGATAAAAAGGAGATAAAAAAAGATCTGGAATATATTTTTGACCTTTTTCCTATTCTCACGCAAAGGAGAAATCAGGCAGGAGGGACCCTGAGCGGAGGCGAACAGCAGATGCTTGCCATATCAAGGGCGCTGATGGCCAGACCAAGACTACTGCTTCTTGATGAACCGTCTCTCGGACTCGCTCCTATTGTGGTAAAGCAGATTTTTGAAACAATCAGAAAAATTAATGCCAAACATAAGACCACCGTATTTCTCGTTGAACAGAATGCCAACCTCGCGCTTCGCCTGGCTGACAGAGGGTATGTTATGGAAAACGGCGAGATAGTCCTTGAGGACTCATCCGGGAACCTGCTGTCTAATGATAAAGTCAGAAAGGCATATCTTGGGATTTAGCATATAAATAGTTTGAACCGTTTGAACAGCTTGAGCCGTTATAACGGTTCAAGCCGTTGGAACTGTTCTACCCTCTGGAACTTTTTCGTAATTAAATGTAATATAAAACGTTAAATTTAATGCCATTCTTGGGGCGTCGCCAAGCGGTAAGGCACTGGGTTCTGGTCCCAGCATCCGGGGGTTCGAATCCTCCCGCCCCAGCCATTTATTCTATTAGTGAGACACATCCTTCAGGGGATGTGTCCCTTTCAATAATACCTGTACTCTTGACATCAGGCATTTCAAATATTTAAAGTTATACTCCGTTTTATTCATGACTATTACCTGATTTTACTAAAATTTTTTCCATAGGAGGACTACATGTCATACAGAGCATACAATGATCGTATCGGAGGAATGAATCACTGGCTGTTTGCACAGGATGAGTTCAAACACCTGATTTCACGCCCTTTCAGGGGAGAAGAATATTCAAATGTAATTAATGGCTCCGGAATTGTAAAAGGAGAGCAGAAATATCCCAAGGGATATCAGGAAATTATTATCCCGGAATTAAAACGCAGAGCGGATTTCTTCAGCGAAATCCCTGCGCTCAAATCTATCAACCCTGAAGACTCAAAAGTTCTTACCGTGCTTGTAGGAGACAAGGACGATCCGGCAGTTGCCGCATCAAGAAGCTATGTTGGTATGAAATCCAAAACAACAAAACAGTCAGGACTGTCCAGCATGATGCCATTCTTATGTTCCAGCTTCCCTTTGGCGGTGCCGCAGGAAAGACAATCAACACCACAAACCTCTGTAACCGGATAGCGCTTGAAAAAGACGGTGACGGTCTGAACCAGATGACCCTCGGACTTATGTCGCTTGGTGCCGAGCGATATTATGACTGCTGCACACCGAGCGGGATGGTTGACCTCGCCAGTGTTTATTTAGTCAGAGAAAAAGGAGCAAAACTCCGTCCAGACGGAATTGCCAGCTTTGCAGGACGTGAGGTCCTCGTTGCCGGCAGAAGCAATATTGTAGGAGAACCTCTCTTTAATCTTTTGAAACGATTTGATGCTACTACACTAGGGCCGTTGCATACACGCACAGGCACCGGCGGTAATGCTGATAAAGAGACACAGCGTAAAATTTATATCGAACTGTCACAGAGGGCTGACATCGTTTTCGGGTGCATGGGATTCCATCCATACAAGGTTCATCCTGATACAGAGTACTTCTTTACTTCAGAAATGCTTAAGGATGGTTGCCTGGTAATTGATGCATCAACTTCATTCAGAAAAGACGGCAGAAAACCATACGGTGATGTTGATCCTTCAGCACGTGCAAAGGCGGCAGCTTTCACACTTGAAACAGGCGGTGTCGGCCCTGCTACTGTAACCAAGCTTGTCCATCAGGGATGGAATGGTATGCTCTATCAGAACATCGACAAAGTCAGA
>CALZJD010000037.1 GCA_945787795.1 Thermodesulfovibrionia bacterium
TACGGTTTATACAAAGCGCTATAAATCAAGCATGGTGCTTAATTTTGTTGAACCTGTTCTCTACCTGGTGGCCCTGGGTTATGGTCTTGGCGCTTTCGTGAAAGATATCCATGGGGTTCCTTATATAAAATTCATAGCTCCGGGACTGATCGCTTCATCTACCATGTTTGCGTCTTCTTTTGAGTGCACCTATGGCACTTACATAAGAATGACATACCAGAGGACATTCGATGCCATCCTGGCCACTCCCATTAATATTGATGATCTTATTACAGGAGAAATCCTGTGGGGTGCTGCAAAAGGTACACTCTACGGCACAACAATCATGATAGTGATTTCTGCCTTCAGTCTTGTTGATTCCTTTTATATTGTACTGGCAGTCCCTTTTATATTTATTACCGGTCTGATATTTGCCGAGATTGCCGTCATCGCGTCAGCCACTGTGCCGGGTATTGATTCCTTTAATTATTTTAATACCCTTTTTATGACGCCCATGTTCCTTTTTTCGGGTATCTTCTTTCCTGTTGACACGCTTCCGTCCGTAGTTTCTAAAATATCCTTTTTTACCCCGCTGTATCATTTGGTAAATGTGTGCCGGGCATTTGCAGCAGGCCATCCGGGAATGGCAGGATGGGACATTGTCTGGCTTATCGTGGTGGCAGCTCTTCTCGCGCCCTACCCCTTCAGACTTATGCGAAAAAGGATATTGAACGGGCAGAGGGCCATCTGAATAGAGTCTGTCATAAATTGTCGGTATTTATTTTTGTCATGCCCGAAGTCTGTAGTCGGGCATCCAGAACTCATTAAAAACACTGGATTCCCGCCTAAGGACTGCGGGAATGACGGCTTAAAGTTGACTGCGGGAATGACGGCTTAAAGTTTGACTTTATACACAGACTCTAATTAATTCCTGTCTGATGAATTATTGATGGAATAGACTTTAAGAAATGAAGGGTACTGCTTATATTTTGTAGGAAATATACAGATGGTTTCTTGTTGGACAGTTGCAGATAAATTTATATCCAAAAGACAATTTATAATTACATGCCGAGTTTATCCTGGGCTTGATAAAAATCAGTTTATTACTGATATTGCTTTCCACATCACACAGGCATTCTTTACTCCCCTTCAGGCAGGAAAAATTGTGGTTGCAGTCTGTGGTTTTCTTTTGAATATCTGCTTCCACTTTAATTTTGGACTCGGTTTGCATGATGTTTTCTTTCAGGGTTAATGAATAAAGGCTTCTGCTAATGCGAGAATCAGCACTTTGGCACCGATTCCCACATTAGCGGAATCTGAATCTAATCTTAGATTACAGATGCAATCAAAGATTATCCCCTGCCCCGCTAAATGGCGCTACCCAATTTTCTGATGTTTTAATTAAACAAGATTTAGCAATTAATATGCCTTTAGGTTCATTTTATTTTTTACATTTAAAATCAGATAGATATGCGTTTTCAATAAAATCTTACAGAAATCAGCATGAGACAAAACTTTACAGAATAAAGAGCAATACTTCTGCATCTTATTGATTTATTGTATTATTTTGCTCTGCGCAACTTATGGATACAAAGATCAAATTGTATCAACCATAGGAGATGGTTATGAGGGTTGTTCGGATCGTTTAAGACGCTTATTCAGGGCCTGCCTTGATATACCCAGCAGATCAGCTGCAATTCCCTGGTTCCCGTTCGAGCGTTTAAGGGCCTCAGATATCAGAAATGTCTCTGACTCCTTTAGCGTAGGAAACCTTTTCATCTCCCCGCTGACATTCATGGCATCCTTAAATATTTCCATAGAACCGTATGAGGGCCTGAATTGTTCATGATTCTGGTTTATTATTTCTTTAAATACAGTCATCGACAGTTTTCCCTGTTTATGACGGGCAACAGCATCAACAGTCATGGTCTGCAGTTCCCTGATATTGCCCGGGAATTGATATCCTGAAAGAAGAGCAACAAGTTCCCCGGGATAAGCTGGTTTTTTCTTTAATAATGAACGTGAGGCATCGTCGAGAAAATGTTCAAACAATAGCGGTATATCTTCAAGCCTGTCTCTTAAGGGCGGCACATATATGGAATGGGTGCAGAGTCTATAATACAGGTCCTTTCTAAATTCACCCTTTGAGATCATGTATATTAAGTCTCTGTTTGTTGTTGTTATGATTTGGACATCACTGCTCTGTGCTATGTCAGATCCAAGCGGATAATACTGTCTCTCTTCAAGAAGTCTTAGCAGTTTAAGCTGGGAATTCTCATTCAGATCTCCAATCTCATCAAGCATGAGAACTCCTCCTGATGCCTTCACTATCAGTCCGTCTCTGCTGCTGTCAGCCCCGCTGTATGCACCCTTCTTGTGGCCGAACAATGTATCAGAAAACATGGTATCATCCAGACCGGCAACGTTGACAGCCACATACTCTCCCTTTAATCCGCTCACATCATATATTGCCCGGGCAAGCAGTTCCTTTCCTGTTCCTGTTTCTCCGCTAATACATACAGGTCTGTCTGATCTGGCAATTGCCTCAACATAATGAAATATGGAAAGCATCTTGCTGCTTCCTGTTATAATCGGTGCAAAGGCGGTCTGGTTTGTGAGCTGTTCTGCAAAAAAATGTTCTTTCAGATTTGATACCTCATCCTGCAATGCCATTATTTCAAGCGCTTTTCCAATGCTTCCTATAAACCGGCTTTTCTCTACAGGCTTTATCAGGTAGTCAAAGGCCCCTTCTTTCATACAGTCAATCGCAATCTCTATGTCACTTGTTGCTGTCATTACAATCACAGGGACCCGGGGATAGTCCTTTTTTATGGCATGCAGAAGTTCGACACCCGAAAGGCGGGGCATGATAAGATCAATCACTATGACTGAAACTTCCTTTTCACGGAGCATGCCCATGACTCTTTCACTGTCCTGGACAGTTGTGACATTATCCAATCCAGCTGTTTTCAGAATCATGCTGTAACTGATCAATATCTGCTCTTCATCATCTATGAGCACCACCGGTTTTTCAGGCGCAGTCATACACTCCTCCCTGATGAATCATTCCCATCATCAGAATATGCTGGTAATTTGATTAGCGCTACGGTCCTTTTATTTTGCTCAGAGGTAAACTCCAGAGATCCTTTGTGATCCTTGATTATGGCATAGGAAAGTGAAAGTCCCAGTCCTGTTCCGCCGCTTTCAATCCTGGTAGTAAAGAAAGGTTCTGTAATCCTTTCCATAATCAACTCTGATATACCCATGCCTTCGTCTTCCACTTTAATCATTACCTGATCATTCCTGTTATCATAATAAGTTGATACAATAATACAGCTTTCCCTGTCAGTCAGGGCCTGAAGGGAGTTCATGATAAGATTAACAACCACCTGTTCAATCTGCTGGCTGTTGCCTTTAATAAAAGGAATGTCGTCTCTGCAGGACAGGTAGTAGTTGTCTGTAATTTTCTTTATATGGGAATCAAGAATATTACATGCCGCTCTCACCGCTTTATTTACATCAACCTTTTCATACAGATCACCCCTGTCAGACCTTGCAAAGTCTCTCAGGTTATCAACAATACTCTTTATTCTCCCTGATCCATCATAGATTCCTCTCAATAATTTAGGCGCGACCATTCCAAGATCAGAAAAAGACACTCCGCCAATCTGAACGCGCTTATATTCATCATCCAGTTTATCCAGCAGCTTACATGCATCATTCCATATTTCACTGAAGAGATCGGCATTTGTCATGATAAAACTGTTAGGATTATTGATTTCGTGAGCAACTCCGGTAACTAGCGTACCAAGTGATGTCATTTTATTAGCATGAATCAGCTTGGCCTGAAATTCTTCCGCTTCCTTTTCCAGCTTAACAGTGAGAGATACATCCCTTGCAACTTCAATAACGTTTTTGACATGTCCATCATCATTTTTAACAGGAAAGGCCCTTATGTCCCATACTTCCCCGGAAGGAATGCTTATGCGGGCGGTCTCCTCCCTGCCTGAATTAAAGCTTGCTATGACAGGGCAGTTTTCACAGATGCTGGAGTCATTACAGCACAATTTATAACAATGCTGTCCTTTCATATTTGAACTATGTATATTAAATTTCATGGATGCCGCCCTGTTGGCCCATAAAATCTTCAGATCAGAATCAAGCAGTACAATGTTGTCAGGTATCGCGTCAAGAAGTGCATTAAATTCCTGGGAAAGTTTTTTAAACTGATTTTCACTTGATATAATCTGGTTTTCAACATTCTTTCTGTCTGTTATATCTGTTACAGAGCCAATCCATTTCACCGCTTTTCCGTCTTCATACTCAATGGGTTTACCCGTCTCATCCCAGTACCTGTATGTTCCATCTTTGCACCTGATACGGTATTCAGCCCTGAAGTCTTCTCCTGTTTTAAGGGCTGTATCAACACTTTTGATAAACCATTCCCTGTCGTCAGGATGAATGCTTTCCATATGGCCAGAAATGGTCCTCGGAAACTCTCCATTTCCATATCCGAGGTATCTGTCTATATCTCCATACCAACTCAGACTATTATCACGAACATCCCCTTCCCAGAGAAGATCAGTCACTGTAGTGGCAGCAACTCTAAACCTCATTTCACTTTCTCTTACTGCTTCCTCAGCCTCTTTGCGGTTATGTATCTGTTTTACAAGATTCTCATTGATCTGCTCGATATCCAGAGTTCTTTCCTGCACTCTCCGTTCCAGTTCTTCATAATATTTCTTTAATTCTTTTTCAGCTTTCTTTTGCTCAGAGATGTCTAAAAATGAACCGAAAAAGTATTGAGGCTGTCCATATTTATCTTTGATCAAGCTTGAAGAAAATTGGACATCAAATATGGAACCATCTTTTCTCTTTCCTCTATCCTCACCAATATCGCCCCCTTTTTTCATAGTATTTTCTATAGTCTTATAAATACGGTCACCCTCCCAGAACTCAATCAAGCCTTTTCCAAGTACTTCGTCCTTATGTTCATAGCCCCACATTCGAATAAGAGAATCATTGGCATACAATAATTTTCCATCTGCATTGGTTATTCCAATAGCACTCAGTGATGACTCTATGGCTCTGTTTTTGATGATCAAGTCTTCTTCAGCCTTCTTACGGTCAGTGATGTCCCTATCTATTCCTCTATAACCTCGTAATATTCCATCGCCATCAAAAAAAGGGGTTCCGCTTGTTTCAAGTATGACCAGATGGCCCTTTTTGTGAAGGTTTGTATTCTCAATTTCTTTAAAAGGTTTTTGTGTAGCAACAAAGGAATTAAATATTTCTGCAACTTGCTTTGACTCTTCTGGGGGCATGAGATCAAAGGGTGTTTTTCCGATCACCTCCTCAGGTTTATATCCTAAAATATCAACTATTTTGGGACTGACATACGTGTAAAATCCTTTTTCATTAACCTCCCATATCCAGTCGCTCGTAGTTTCAACCAATCCTCGAAACCTGTCCATACTTTCTGCAAGTGCTATATCTGCTTTTTTTTGTACTGTAATGTCTCTCATCACATGGACAATATTCTGAACCTTACCATCTCCACCTATGATCGGGGAAAGACTTATCATGAAATGCTTTTGCAGTGTAGAATCATAAACTTCCTTATGTATGGGCTGCTTGATGGACGTTGATTCAGAGATGGGGCAATATGATACAGGCCTGTCAGTTCCATGTACGATTTCATAGCACTTCTTCCCTATTAAATCCTCAGGTTCAGCTCCGATATATTTCGCAAAAGGTTTGTTAATCCTGATAAACCTGTAATCAGTGTCAATCACAGATACGAAGTCTGTAATAGAGTCAAAAACAGTTCTCCACTCACTGATTATACTCCCTAAAAACTCAGTAGTATCTTTCTTACTGCCCTTTGTTGTTTTGCCCATTTATTCGCTTTTTAAATATAATTTTAAATGGTTGAGGTTGTTATATCTTAATATAAATCAATGAACATTGGCTGGATATCTTCTTCCGGGCACCAGTTAAGGGTAAAAGGGATATTTTTATTCGACTTTATGAAGCATTGTTTGAGGCAGAATATTCAACAGCTCATCCATAGCCTTTTTTAACAACTGCTCTGATTTGGACTCTGCTGTCACCACGACCCTGTAATCAGTCTGGCCCAGGATCGGGTATGATCCAAAATTCACTTCACTGTTATTCATGACTACTGATTCGAGAAGTTCTGCAAATTCCGATTCATGACCGTTCAGGAACACTCTTTTCAGATGAAATGTTGATGAGCGGAAACGTTCTTTAATGATCGTAAACTTTTCTCTAAGATAATCAGGAATTCCGGCAAATATAAAGATGTTCCTGAAGAAAATAACCGGATATCTCATGCCTTCCCGGATGAAAACCTCTGTACCCTCAGGTACTTCCGACATTTTAAGGACAGCATCATTCATTGTCCGGTCAAAGCGCGAGCACAATATTTTTTCTATTTCAGGATGTCTGGAGAGCGTTACGCCAAATCCTTTTGCTATGCCTGCCATGGTCACATCATCATGGGTAGGCCCTACACCACCGGAAGTAAAAACATAGTCATAAGTATTTGAAAATTCAAGCCCTGTTTCACCTATAATATCTATCTCATCAGGGATAACAATTATACGTTTCACATCCACCCCGAGTTCTCTGAGCTCACGGGCAAGAAAATAGGAATTGCTGTCCCTCACTTTTCCGGACAGTATTTCATTACCGATAATGATTATCCCGGCGGTCTTCGTGTTACGCATATTCATACTTTATCAAATATTGGAATTTCTGTCTCTTCATACCTGTTTCTCATTATGTATATGGAATTATTATGAAATCAGGACCGTATTCAAGGTTATTTTCTATATGTCCGAAATATAAATATTATACCGGTTCAATATTATCGTCTATATATATTGAATTAATGTATGGGTATTTTTCCAACAGCTATAAGGTGTTCCTGAATTAAAGAACTTTTTCTCAATCTGATTGCAGATGAAATATATACAAGAGATCATTAAGACCCCGCAGTTCAGACATAGAAGCAATGTCATTCTGATTTTATTTGCTGTGACCCTGTTTGGCGCCGTACTTATAAATGTCATTCTCTACTATAGCCTGCATGTCCTTTTAATCAACGATGGATGGAACAGCAACCTCCTCTCACAGCTTGACAGTCACTTAATTACCATCGGCAGCTGGAGCACCGTCATTGCCGGTACCGTCATATTAATAATGGCTGTAGCAGTGACCAATAACCTGGGTAAAACTATCTCGTTATTTTCTGCCCGCATGATGGACATAGCACATGGAACGTGGTCAGCAAGGATCAATATCACCAGGAAGGATGAATTTGGACAGCTTGCGTCCGGGTTTAATTTCATGGCAGAGCAGATTGAAGAATCACTTCGGCAGATACAGACCGCAAAAGACTACACAGACAATATCCTGCTTTCTGCACCATCCATTCTGATAGTACTGAGCAATCGTATGCGGACACTCTCAGTCAGCAATGCCTTTGAAAAATTAAAAGATACTTTCCCTGCCCTTGAATCAGACCAGTTTATTGATGCCCTTGAACAGGAAATAACAGACAACCTGCAGACCGGGAATACCATAAAAAAAGAAATAACAATTCAGCCGGCCGGTTCTGATGAAAACCTGATCTTTGCAAGTACGGTGTCCCGTATAGGCAACTCCGGTTCGGCTGAGATTGAGGAATTGACCTCAGTATTGCTGACTATCACCGATATTACATCAAAGAACAAAATGAGAGAAATGGTAAACCAGGCCAGGCAGGACTGGGAAAGCACCTTTGACAGCATTCCCGATATAATCACCATACATGATAAAGACATGAATATTGTTCAGGCCAATAAGGCCGCAATAAAAGCACTTCATCTGGAAGACATTTCTCCGGTCAAAACCAACAAGTGCTACCATTATTATCATGGCACTGTTTCTGCTCCTGAAAACTGCCCGAGCTGCGAATGTTACCGATCAGGATCAACCACTACCCTTGAGACATATGAACCCCACCTGGATAAACATCTCGAAGTAAGGACCATACCAAGATTCAATGATGATGCTCAAACCGTAGGGTTAATACATATCGTAAGAGATATCTCAGAACGGAAAGAAAGAGAGCATGAACATGACCTGCTGCTTGCTTCGGTCACAAAGGCAAAGATTGAGTGGGAAGAGACCTTTGATACAGTATCAGAATTCATAATTTTGATAGACAAGGATTTCAATATAAAACGCTGTAATAAAAGCTTTGCCGGTCATATGGGATTGTCCCCGGATAAAATGATAAACAGGAAATGCTACGATTATTTTGCCCCTTCTGACTCACAATCACTGAATCACTGCAGGCAGCTCGTAAGCAGGGAAGAACCAATGACACATGTTGAAATCAATACCACGGACAACCATTGGTTTTATTTAAGCCACAAACCGATATGTGACAGGAACGGTTCATATTTGCATACCGTTGTTATAGCTACTAATATTACTGACCTGAAAAAGGCCCAGGAGAAACTGAGCATGTCAGAGGAGCAGCTAAAGCAGAAAGTCAACGACCTGGAAAAGTTTTATGATATGGCTGTTGGCAGGGAACTCAGAATGAAAAAACTAAAAAAGGAAATAAAAAGACTGGAAGTGAGATTACAGAAAGAGAAAGACGACAAACCTGTTTCAGAGCAGGAATTCATTATATAGACTACCTGCAATGCATGATCAACATGCTGACTTTCAGCTTAAGTTTATTCGTATAAGTACCGAAAATACTATTAGCAGAGATATATTCATAGCATTAAATTAGCGCTTATTGCATGCTCATTATTCGTAGAGACATATCATTCTATACCTGTGCGGATATCTCAGGACGTTTGAGCCCTTTACGATTGCTCATGTGCTGGAAATTCAGTCAAGCCATGCCTGATTTAAAACAATTTTCTGCTGGAGCAGGACATCAGATTTAATGGGAAAAACCGTTATTAAAAAAAACACAGGCTGTATCGGAAGGTCACTCGCCGAATATACAGACAGATGGAAACACCTGCTTGAATCCTTTCCCTTTCCCGTCTGCATTGTTGATATGGATTACAATATTGTCTCAGCAAATAAAGAGGTCCATACCCTCTGCGGCACCATTCCGGATGAAAACAATATAAAGTACTATCAGCTCTTTCATAACTCCGATCGACCTGTTGAAAATTGTCCGATCCTCAGGTGCATCGAGAGCGGCGAAAGAGTGGAAACCAGACGATATGAACCCCATCTTGGCAAAGAGCTGATCATCAAAACAACACCGATTATCGAAGATGGATGTTTTATCGGTGTCATGCACTCGTCTATTGATATTACACAGGAAAGTAACAGGGAACTTATTGATGTTTATAGCTCTGCCATATCAGAAATGAAAAGCAGGGAACTAAGGGCCAAGAACGGTAAGGATGCTTTCTTTAATATGCTTGAAGATATTAATGAGTCGTATGAAGATCTTGAAGACCTTTTCCTGAAACTGGTACTTGTCATGGTCAATGCGCTTGATGCAAAAAGCCCCTGGACAAAAGGTCATTCTGAGCGTGTTTCCATGTATGCCGAAGCGATAGCGCTTGAGATGAACATAGACCAGGACGACATCAAGGACATCAAACTTGCCGGCCTGCTTCATGACATCGGAAAGATCGGTACTTCAGATTATCTTCTTGACAAGCCCGGGGCCCTGACCAAAGATGAGTTCATACAAATTAAAAAACATCCTGCCCAGGGAGCTCATATTCTGAAAGATATTAAACAGCTGAGAGACATCATTCCTTACATAGAATATCACCATGAAAAGATAGACGGAAGCGGGTATCCGTCAAATCTAAAAGGAGATAAAATTCCTCTTGGGGCAAAAATACTTCATGTTGCCGATTCCTTTGACTCAATGACATCTGACAGGCCTTACAGGCCTGCACCAGGCCTTGATTTTGCCCTGGACGAGCTTACTACGTACAAAGGGACCCAGTTCGACCCTGATGTGGTTGAGGCATTTATGAAAATATTGAGCAGGTCTCAAAAGTCACAGATCGGTTAAATATCTACCACAACTTTCAAACTGTTCCTGTCCGAAGCATAATGAAAGGCCCTTACGCCCTCATTAAGAGGGAATCTTCTGCTTATCAACGGGGACAGGTCAACACTTCCGGCCTTGATTGCCTTTATGGCGGCAGGGAATGGTCCACATCTTGAACCAGTCAGGGTGATCTCATTTACGACCACCTTGTTGAGGTCCACATGTCCTTTTTTCGCAACAGTTGTCTTTACCACCACAGTCCCCCCTGGTCTGACAATATTAAGGGCCGTCTCTATTCCGGTCCTGGACCCGGCACAGTCAACCACAATGTCAAACCGTGCACCAGGCAACTGCTCCTTCCTCGCTGTTTTAATATCCATCTCATCAAGAATCGACAGCTTCTCCCTGTGATGGCCTGAGACCAGCAGGTCGCACCCTGTTGTCGAGAGTACCTGGGCAACAAGGATTCCCATCTTGCCGTCACCAAGAACACAGACGTTATGAGAAGCATTAATACTCACCTGTTCGAGTATCTCAAAGGCAGCGGCAAGAGGTTCAATAAAGACAGCCTCTTCATCTGACACTTCCACAGGTAGTTTATGAAGATTATTGACAGGCAGTGTGGCATATTCGGCAAATATCCCGTCTTTATGTAAAATACCGAGAACCGATCTTTTACGGCAGTGATTTCCAAGGTTCTTCAGACATTCAGGGCAGCTGCCACAACTTATGTTTATTTCACCAACAACTCTCCTGCCGATCATGCTCTTGCTATCGCATTCTTCAACAATACCAACAAACTCATGACCCGGTACACCCTGAAATCCCATATATCCCCTGATGATTTCAAGATCAGTATTGCAGATTCCGGCATGAGTTACTCTAATCAGCGCTTCACCCTTTGCCGGAACCGGGGCAGGGTAATCATTCGTATATGTAAGGTTTTTATTGAAAACAAGTGCGCGCATTAAACTATTTTACCATTACTTTAGGAGTTCAGAGAGGCTGGTGCAGAAGCTTTACCTGCGCTATCTTATACATGACCAATGTCAAAGCTCAAATGCCAAATGAATATCAAATGCCTTAATGTCAATAAAAGGCAATGAATTCAACGCCAATGAAGTCTTTCCCTTTGTCGTTAGTCATTAAGGCTTTATTTGACATTTTAGCTTTGACATTGGTCATTCACGCTCTATCTCTCCCAGTTGACCCTAAGCAGCTTGGTATCATTGGACCATTTATATTCAACATTGCCCTGATAGGCCTTATGAAGACTCTTGCCTATTCTCTGTGCAAGCTTTTCATTGGTTGTTGTTATTTCCAATTCACTGTTAACATCATTAATTTTTATTATCCTTTCAAGGGGATTAAATCCTCTTGCCCTCTCCTCTTCATTCCTGATCAGGTTAAGAATTTCATCTTTATGCTCAATAAGAAATGCTCCCCTCAGTTTAACTATACCCCCTGGAAAATTGTCCTTTATCTTGCGGCACGCAGGACACAGCACTTTCTCAATCTTTTTCATCAACATCTTTTTCTGATACAGATCCTCATCTATATACCATCTCTTTTTGTAGTATACGGTGTGACACTTTGTACAGACAGACATAACATTGTTTCCTGTCTTCACAATGTAAGGGTCACTGCTCGTGTCCATAGTTTTCCTGAGCGTAGATGAGTGAAGTTTTCTTGTATTCATAAAACCTCCTTCAAATGGTTT
>CALZJD010000038.1 GCA_945787795.1 Thermodesulfovibrionia bacterium
ATTTGACATTTTTATGCCGTTAGAATTAAATTATTAAGTCGCATCTTATCTGCATCGCTGTCCTGGTTTTACCCAATCTAGACAGAGGATATATGAGAACGTATTGTGTGCGCTGAATATAAACAGTATATTTGTGCGTAAAAAATAAAAATGATTTCGAAAGGAGGTCGCTATGTCTGGAAAATCAAAAACTGATGTTTCTGCCAGAGCCGGAATGAGAAATGCAGGGAAAAATTGCAGCTTATGTGGCAAGAAGGTTGAGGTTGTCATGTCCGTTACGCCAACAGGAAAGAAAAGCATGAGACGCCTTTGCTGTGGAGAGTAATTATATTATGGCTCCTGCGGTGAAAACTGCTGTTTAACCGCAGGAGCAACTTCCCCCTTTATTGCGTACCTCGCAGTTAACTATTTCTCTGAAACTATTTTGACTGGAAAGCCAAGCTTGCGGACAGCCATGTACACGTGTTTGCGGTCGATGATATCAGGGTTGTATTTAACCTGAATAATATCATCGATGAAACTGACAGTGGCATCTTCAATACCTTCCTTCTCAAGGAGCAGTGTTTCCATGTCACCGGCGCATCCTGTGCAGACGATGCCGTCTGCCTTCAGATTCATCTCTTTTAAATTTTCACTCATACCGTTATATTCTGATTATAATATTTGATACATTATTATAAAACAGATCTATCCCTGATTATTTATGAATAATATGGGATGTTATTCTGTATGCAAGCAGGTATCTGATTGTANNNGGCTGGACAGGTTCAATCGCGTTTGCCATATGCGGCATTCCACAGGCATGGGAATGTTATAAGAACAGGAGCGCCAGAGGCATTAACCCATTCTTTATAATTCTGTGGCTGATTGGCGAGGTGTGTTATGTAGCAAGTGTGCTTATGAAATTCGGATGGGTCAACTGGATGATGTTTAATTACATGGCGAATATATTCTCGATTACGGTAATTATTTATTATCTGGCAGTGGACAGGAAGAATTCCGGTACTTTTCATGATGACATGAATACATAAGAAAGCCCTTATACAGGTGCTCCTTTTTCGTGCTTCCAACATATTGAATTACTGCAGTAATTTAAGGTCCAAAAAAAACCTTGACAAGCCTGTCTAATTCCCATAAAGTCTTACTAATACAGGGCAACAAAAATTCACCTTATTTTTTTGAAAGGAGAGAATAATGCTGAAAAGCAAAAGGGAATTTACGAGATTTGATCTACCGCTTATTGTGAAGTTCCGTCCTTCATACGGGTCTACCCGTTATTCGCTTGGATTAACTAAAAACTTTTCCTTCGACGGTCTTGGAATTGAAGCAAGGGACTTTAACTTTATCAAAAATGAAAATCTGGAGATGGAAGTTAAATTTCCACAGAGCGGATCGTCTGTTTCCCTTGCAGGTGATGTTGTCTGGAAAAGACAGGTCGGGTCAAGCAATATGGCAGGAATTAAACTTAAAATGAAAAGTAAAGAGATGCAAAAGGAATTAATGGGAAAAATATCAGCTAACTGGAACATCCCTTTAGACAGCATTGTCAATAAAGGAGACGCTGATAGTGACACAGGGGTTGCTAAAGAAAAAAAGATATCAAAATCTGTAGTAAAGAAAACTAAAGCTGAAGACAGGACAACTACACACACCGGACTTTCCAGGAAATACCTGAAGAACAGAGACGCTGATAGTGATAAAGGGGGTGCTGTAGAAAAAAAGATATCAAAACCTGCTGCAAAGAAAATTAAAGCAGAAGCCAGGACAACCGCACACACCGGTTTTTCCAAAAAATACCTGAAAAACGGAAATTGCGCAGTCACGTTCAGACTGCCAAGAGAAGCTGCTCCTGATGCAAAGAAAATAGCAATCGTAGGCGATTTTAATGATTGGAACCAGAGTCATACATATATGACACGTATGAACAACGGTGATTTTAATGCCACGCTGGAAATACCGGCAGGAAGAGAGTATCGCTTCAGGTATTTTATTGACGCAAGCTACTGGGAAAATGACTGGCAGGCAGATACATATGTCCCGAATGATTTTGGCTGTGATGATTCAGTCCTCTCCCTCTAGGGACTGGATTTATTTTTAAAGGTTATAGAGAAAAGAAGGACAGATGCAGTGACTACTGCAGCAAGCATTATAAAAATATTGCTGTAGATCCATCCCTCTATACAGGAATTTATTGGATTAAGACAAAAACCGGTTGATCTGAAATCAAGAAGCCTGCCTATCCCAGCGGTGCTGAAAGCCCCTGATATAAAAAAAAGAAGGTTATATATTCCCATACCTATTCCTGTCTGATCTTTTGATAATGAAATCGAGATTGTGTGCGGCAGCGAAGATTGCAGCAGGGCAAATCCGGCATAACTAATTATCAGGGCAGAGGCCACGATCCATGCTTTCTGTCCTGCCACCGTAGACAGCGCCAGAAAACCTGCTATGAGAATGAACGAACCAAGGTAAACAACAAATCTGCTGCCTTTTCTGTCTGAAAGTCTTCCCCCGATAACACCTGCCAGCACAGCACTCATAGCACCTGGAAACAGTGTCAGTCCTATACTGTTTGAACTGAGATCCAACAGGTCCCTCAGCATTATGGGGACCATAAAAAGCATGCCGAATACAGAACCAATAGAAAGAAACGTGGTCATCACTGTATTGCGATAATGTTTATTGGAAAAAAGAGAGGGGCTGACAAAGGGGGCGGCAGTTTTTTTTATATGAAAAATAAAATAGCCTGTCATGATAACGGATGCAGCCAGAAACCACCCGTTACCCTGAGTGACAAAGATAAGCAGAGATGATGAGCCTCCTCCAATAAGAACAGCTCCGGCAGTATCGAACGTGTCAGGAATTTTCTTCTCATCAGGCAGTATACGCCGTAAAGAGGGAATTACAAATAATGTTGCCAGCGAAAAAAGAAACAGGTACTTCCAGCTAAACGTTCCGGAAACAAATCCGCCCATGATAGGTCCTAACCCGGCAGCAAGGGCAACTGTGGAAGCGATAATACCCAGCATGTTTCCCCTCAGGTTGGCAGGAAAATATCTGGTCACAACAATCATTGCCAGGGCGGGAATTGCAGCGCCCCCTCCGGCCTGTATGAATCTCGCTGTTATCAGCATTGGATACCAATTAGAAAACAGACCTAGCATTGAACCTGCATTCATTAAGATCAGTCCAATGGTGATCAGCCTCTTTACAGGATAGATGTCAGCCAGTTTACCGTAAATCAGTGCACCGACAGCAAAAACCAGTATATATACTGTCATTACCCAGCTCACCTCTGATGGAAGCAGGTTGAAATCTGCAGATATATCAGGGATCGCAACCTGAAACATCATTCCATTAAGAACAGAGAAGAAGATGATAAAACTGAGGGGGAATGTTATTTTCCTAGCAGGATTTTTCATTAACGTATTAAATTATTTAAGAAATTAACAAAACCGAACGATACTATATGATATACATTATAAATATAAACCGCTTATTGCTATTTCCGGGTAATTTAATGCATATTGTTATTATTTAAGCGGTTTGTTGGATTTGGGTTCTCATATTGTTGCAACATGCTTATTAAAAAAGAGAGTGATATGCGATTATTAATTACAGTATTTTCTCTCGGTTTATTCATTTTATTTTCCGGATCGTATTCTTACGCTGAAAACCTGTCAACGAAATCAGAACAATACTGGCCCTCATCTACCTGCCGTGACTGCCATGTAAAAGCGTATGATCAGCATCGTAAGTCCATGCATGCCAGATCATTTGTTGATCCTGTTTTTCAGGCCCAGTATTTCAGGGAGCTCCTTCCACGGATAAACATAGAGAGAGAACTTTCTCAGGATGCAGAGGGCTGTATCGCCTGTCATTCCCCGGTTACATACAGTAAAGGCAGAAAACGGGTGAAATCTAAAAGAGATGTTTCGTCTGATGCATCAGGGGTGACCTGTGATTTTTGTCACACCATAAAAAATTATAAAGGTGATACACCCGGAAGCGGTAATTATAATTCTGTGCCTGCCATACAGAAACTCGGGCCCATTAAATCAAATTCAAACTGGCATCATACGTATTCAGAGCTTCACACAAAAAGCGAGTTTTGCGCGATTTGCCATAATATGACAAACCGATTCGGCCTTGAGATAAAATCCACCTACACAGAATGGAAAAACAGTCCCTATGCTGAAGCTGATATCCAATGCCAGGACTGTCATATGAATGCGAAGGGATTTCTTATTGGAGACAAGCCTGTCTTTGAATCAGGAAAGTCATCCTATTCTGAATTGGGGTACTCTCCTTACCGTGAGAAGCTTCATACTCATCGGTTCCCGGGTGCTCACAGCAGTGAGCAGGTTGTGGGAGCGATCAAACTCGGTATTGAATTCAGTCATCCGGAGGCATCATCCGGGGACGAGATTATGTTGAACATAATAATTGACAACTCAAGGACGGGCCATAAAATGCCTACAGGGAGTTCTGATCTCAGGTATATGTATCTTGAAGTTAACGTTGCTGCCGGGGACAAAGTCATGTCTATTCCGGCAGCGCCTGTCAGTGGAAATACCGGATATGATGTAACAGGATTTAGAACATCTGACGTGGAAATACTAGGAGATGATGTAGCAAAGGGGATTCGTATTTACCGCTCCATATTTGTGGACAATACGGGCCTGCCGACCCTGTCTTCCTATGAGGCTGTCAAGATCATATTTGATAACCGCATCGATGCTTGTGAAATCCGAGAGGAAAACTATACATTTGTTATCCCCGAAGATGCTGGTGAGGCTATCTCTGTTGAGGCAAAATTATATTACGTTCCTTATCCGGCGTCATTTGCAGAGAAGCTGGAACTGCCAAAACCAGAAGCATTTGAAATATCATCCATTATAAAGAAGTATGACATAAAATAAATTCCTGTTCACATTATTCATAACAAAACACGCCTTCGTTTTCATATCTCTCAGGCGAAGAAGTCATGAATATGAATACGTATGTGAAAACTTTTTAAATCCTGCCAGACCTCATGTCTCGGTTGACCTTTTCTTTCAGGCTCAATATACTATTGCTCAACTAGGGACATGGCTTTGCAGTATTCCTTTTTTCAAAGCCTGAACAGAAATCCAATTTAATGGCCTTTTTCCCGGCATTGTACCGGCTTGCAGGAAAAAGGTGAAAGGAGCTTGTTATGAAAAAGACAGGTTTTTGTCTGGTTGCAGTTATCTCTCTGTTTCTTTTTTCTATCTCTTCTGTTGCAGGATTGGCAAAAGAAACAGGCAGTGAATGGGTTAAGGTAAGCAATGGAATCATGGATGCAGACCTTGAAGAAATAGTGGTCAGCAGGAAGGACCCGGACATGGTCTGCATAACTTCACATAAGGCTGTTTATATAACTGGTGATGGCGGGAAAAACTGGTCTGAACTGCTCTCTTTCAGGACAACGGACAAGATGATAAATACCATCGCAATATCTGGAGATTCCCATACTGTTTATGTTGGAACAACAGACGGTCTTTACAAAGGGAGTAATAGAGGAAAGAAATGGGAAAGAATTTTCAGAGGGGTCGGCCGGCTTGAGAATGCTGTGTTTGCCATAGAGGTGAATTCCCTGAACCCTGAACATATTATAACAGGGACAATGGCAGGTATATTTGTAACAAAAGATGGCGGTATGAATTGGGTAAAAGGAAAAAATCTGCATGCTCAATCCATTATCACAGCAATCGCAACAAACCGGGCTCAACAGAATATAATCTATGCTGCCTCCAGTAACGGAGTGTATACAAGCTTTGACAGCGGGGTCAACTGGAAAAGAATTTATGAATTAATAACCCCGGAAGAAGATTATCAGTATTTTTTTGAAGACGAAGATGAAGATATTTCCAAAATCAAATTTGTTATTAAAACAAGAGATATCCTCGTTGATCCTGAAGATTATGGGAAAATATATCTGGCCACCTCAAATGGATTGTTAATAAGCCCGGATGAAGGAAAGTCATGGAAAAACGCGGGAAGCTTCGGGCTGTTAAGTCGCAATATAAAAAATATTATGTTTGCCGGTGATTATTCCCTTTACGCAGCCACGGACAGAGGAGTATTTACATACATGCATGAATTAAACAGGTGGCAGTCCCGGTCAAAAGGGATTTCCACAATTGATATACGCTCTCTGGATTCTCAAAACCATTCCGGAAATGACAATATGATAATCTGGGCAGCTTCAAAACAGGGGGTTTTTAAGGCTCATATTACTGCAGTTCACGCATCTTCCGGGAAAACATATATGACTGTGGACGAAGCCCTCTCCATGTTTTCTCATGAACCGTCAGTAGAAGAGATACGACAGGCTGCCATAGAGTATGCCGAAGTCCAGCCTGAAAAAATTAATAAGTGGAGAAAAGCTGCAGCGAGTAAGGCATTGCTGCCTGATCTGAGAGTGGCATATGATGATGCAGAAGACTGGCAGAGCAGTACATATTTCTACAAAGATACCTATGAGGAACAATATTTAAAGGACAATGACATTACAGCTGGGAATGATAAAGGCTGGTCAGTCTCACTTACCTGGGAGCTTGGGGATCTGATCTACAACAGCGCCCAGACTTCAATAGATGTCAGGTCCAGGCTCATGGTCCAGTTAAGAGATGACATCCTTAATGAAGTCACCCGGTTATATTTTGAGAGGAGAAGACTTCAGCTTGAAATCATCTCTCTTCAACCAACAGATTTTAATAGCAGAATAGATGCAGAACTGAGACTGCAGGAACTAACTGCCGGAATCGACGCCCTTACCGGTTCATATCTTTCAAAAAGACTGGGGCGGTAAGGGAGAAGGGTCATGGGTCAGGGATTAGAGGTCAGAGAGTAAGAATCAAGATCCAAGGCACGGATTAAAAATGAATTATGCTGACAAGGATGCATTCAGTGATATTACGTATGTATATCGAAATGCTTCTGCAACAGAAATCTACAATCCTGTGACTTGCACCCCTGATCCCTGCCTGCTACTAACTACTGACTGCCAGCTACTGCTGTTTATTAAAGCTTCTCTGCTTCATCAATGAGCATAACCGGTATATCATCTTTTATGTGATAGAGTAGCCTGCAACTGTCACAGATAAGGCCGTCTTTAGATTCATTAAGTCTGATATCGCCCTTGCATTTTGGACATGCAAGGATGTCAAGAAGTTCTTTGTCTACTGGCATGGGCACCTCAAATAAATTTTTATAAATAATAACAGCAAGATTATTGCTAAGGCAAGTAAGTTTTAATTTTTCTGTTCTCGAACCTTCTCCGCATTAATAAATTTATGAGCCATGCCTGTATGAATAAGGTGGGTTAGTTGACTTACTTCAGGGCTATCTTTAAACTTATTGTTCATGAAACAGGAAGTCATAAAATCTTTACAAAAGGTGTTTGAAAGTCTGAAAGATCAGTGGGGTATTGAGAGTATTCCTGATGTTGAAGTTGAGATCCCACGGGACGAAAAGATGGGGGATTTTGCGACTGCTGCAGCAATGAAACTTACCAAAATACTAAAGAAACCTCCCAGAGATATTGCTCATGAGATAGTTGCGAAATTAAATGAACAATCATCGGGACTCTTTGAAAGTATTGATATAGCTGGACCGGGATTTATTAATTTCAGGTTTAATAAGGCTTTTTTTTGTAATCAGCTTAAGGCACTGCTGGAAGGTGATATGTCTTTAATACGGTCGGATATAGGGAAAGGACAGAAGATCCAGGTTGAGTTTGTGAGCGCAAATCCTACCGGACCGCTGCATATCGGACATGGAAGAGGTGCAGCGGTAGGAAATGCCCTTTGTAATTTACTTGAGGCGGCCGGGTATGAAGTGGAGAGAGAATTTTATATAAATGATGCAGGGCTGCAGATTAACCTGCTTGGTCAGTCTGTATATGCACGGTATCAGCAATTGCTGGGCAATGAAGTTGCATTTCCTGAAGATGGATACAAGGGAGAATACATAGAGTCCATTGCCGGATTAATTAATGAGAAATATGGCGATAAGTTTTTGAGTCAGCCATTTGATAAGTGTGGCAGGACCATTACAGAGGTTGCATATAACATGATGCTGGATAATATTAAAAGCGACCTGAAGGATTTCGGGGTCATGTTTGACAGGTGGCAGAGTGAAAAAGACCTTCATGAAAACGCTATGGTTGCAAATGCCTTACATACTCTTGAAGACAAAGGCCTTATCTATGAAGAAGGAGGCGCGAACTGGTTCAGGTCAACTGAGTTTGGCGATGACAAGGACAGGGTTGTTAAAAAGAAGGACGGTGAATTCACCTACTTTGCCTCTGACATTTCTTATCATAAAAATAAGCTCGACAGGGGCTTTGATGAGATAATAGATATATGGGGCGCTGACCATCATGGATATATACAAAGAATCAGGTCTGTGCTTGAGGCGTTTGATCTGCCCAAAGACAAATTCAGGGTAATTTTAATACAGATGGTAAGTCTTTTGAGACATGGGGAGCCTGTGCAGATGTCAAAAAGGGCAGGGGCATTTGTAACACTCAGGGAAGTGATCGAAGAGGTAGGGGCGGATATAACCAAATTTATTTTTCTTACAAGAAAGGCTGACAGTCATCTTGACTTTGATATTGATGTAGCTAAGGAACAGTCTTCTGAAAATCCGGTTTTCTATGTCCAATATGCATTTGCACGTATTTCCAGTATATTTCGCCAGGCAGTTGAAAAAAGGATTCAAGGGATCGAGGGTTCAAGGGTCCAAGGGGCTGATTTTGCATTGCTCAAAGAAGATGAGGAAATAATAATGATCAAGAAGCTTCTGCAATATCCAATGGTTTTTGAAGGGGCTGCAATTGCATGTGAACCCCATAGAATAACGTATTACCTTCAGGAACTGGCCGGGGTGTTTCATGCTTATTACTATAAGCACAGGGTAATATCTGATGATATTCAACTTACTCTTGCGAGGCTCAGTCTATGTACGGGAATAAAAATAATACTTGAAGAAGGCTTGAAACTTATCGGGGTGAGCGCTCCGGAGAAGATGTAATAAAAAAGTTATACGTTATTCATTATATGTTATTAAAAACCACAAAAGATATTTAGCATTTATAAAGACATCTAATATCAAGTAGCGAATAACCAATAACAATTACTAATAGACGGAGATTGCCATGTTATACATCATCGCTTTAACAATTCATATATTATCTGTTGTCATATGGATCGGGGGAGTGGCATTTGTGACTCTGGTAACCTTTCCGATGATTCTTCGTATGGACAAATCATTGGAGATGGTCATGATGTTTCAGGGGACTGAACACAGGTTCGGTAAGATTGCAAAGGTGATGGTGATTCTTGCCGGTCTGTCCGGACTGTATCTTATTTATGAAAAAGGGACCAGTTTAGGCGTATGGCTCATGATCGTGATATGGTCTTTTTATGCAGCCCTTTTGTTCGGTTTTGAAAAGATGATATTTAAAAAACTCTTTGGTCAGCCCTCAAACGATATGGACACCAAAAAAGTGTTTAATATGCTCCAGACGTTTCACTGGATCGTACTCGGGTTGAGTTTTCTGGCAATTATTGCCGGTGTGTACGCCGGACATTATTAATCATAAAATGACCGTAGGGACGAACGGCCGTTCGCCCCTACAGCGCATATAATGCAATTCAAAATAATCAAAACAGATAACTATGCGCGTCTTGGTAAGATTGCTGCAAGCAGAGGGGTAATAAACACACCAGCCTTTATGCCTGTCGGGACCAATGCTACAGTCAAGGCAATGACTCCCGGAGAGATGAAGGAGCTTGGTACAGAAGTCCTGCTGTCCAATACATATCACCTGTACCTTCGTCCCGGTCATGATATCATCAGGGACGTGGGCGGGCTTCACAGGTTTATGCAATGGGACGGCCCCATACTTACTGACAGCGGAGGCTTCCAGGTCTTCAGTCTTGCCAAATTAAGGAAAATAAAAGATGACGGAGTTGAATTCAGGTCGCATATAGACGGTTCTCTTCATTTCCTTACCCCTGAACTGGTTATGGACATACAGGGGGCCCTTGGATCAGATATCGCGATGGTTTTTGATGAATGCACCCCTTATCCTGCAGATAAAGAGTATGCTTTAAACTCACTTATGCTGACGACCGCATGGGCCCGGAGATGTAAAGAGGCAAAAAATGATAACCAGGCCCTCTTCGGTATTGTTCAAGGTGGAATGTTCAGGGATTTAAGAAAACAGAGCGCACAAGAGTTGATGAAGATCGATTTTGATGGGTACGCTCTTGGTGGATTGAGCGTGGGAGAACCAAAAGAGCTGATGTATGAAATGATTAATTATACGACTCCTCTGCTTCCGCAGGATATGCCCCGATACCTGATGGGTATCGGTGATCTATTGGACGTACTTGAAGCGGTTGCTGCAGGGATTGATATGTTTGACTGTGTTATGCCAACACGTAATGCCCGCAATGGAACATTATTTACCAGTCAGGGAAGGATAAGCATAAAGCGGGAGGAATTTAAAAAAGATCCTGGTCCGCTTGATCCGTATTGTACATGTTATACATGCATGAATTATTCCAGGGCTTATTTGCGTCATTTATACCTGAGCAGGGAAATACTATCCATGAGGCTTAACACGAATCATAATATCCATTTCTTCCTTGAATTTTTCAGGAAAATGCGGGAAGCTATAGGCAATGGTGCATTCAATAGCTTTAGAGAAGAGCAAACACCTGTATTGGAGGGTAATTTTAATGGATAATAATTGTTGATGCTATTTTCTGTAGGGCGAACGACTGTTCACCCCTACAATCAGATTACTCTTTCCACTCCAGCTTCTGAAGCATGTGCTTATTGTCAAAAAACCACTGGACTGTTTTTTCCACACCTTTTTCAAGCGGCATGGTAGGTTTCCATCCAAGCATTTTTCTTGCTTTATCGATATTAGCCCAGGTTGCAGTTACATCAGCAGGATGGAGCTTGAACCTTTTGACTTTGATCTTCCTGCCGATATGTTTGCCGAGCATATTAATCACATCATTAAGAACATAAGGTTTGTCCCCTCCCAGATTGATAATCTCGTAACCCAGGGGTTGTAATGCCTTTATTGTTCCGTCCGCAATATCATCGATATAGGTAAAGTCCCTGGTCTGTGATCCATCACCGAACAGGGGAATCGGTTTGCCCTCATCAATGTTCTTTATAAATTTAAAAATGCTCATGTCCGGTCTTCCGGCTGGTCCATACACGGTGAAATACCTGAGAATGGTGATATCCAGGCCATGAAGATAATGGTAAGCATGACAGAGTGCTTCAGCACCTTTTTTGGTAGCAGAGTATGGAGCCAGAGGGGTATCT
>CALZJD010000039.1 GCA_945787795.1 Thermodesulfovibrionia bacterium
CCTGGTAGAGATACAGCTCAAAGTCGGCGCAGGCGAAACACTGCCCCTTGCCCAGCAGGACGTTACGATCAGGGGCTGGTCTATTGAGGCCAGGATCAACGCCGAGGACCCTTCACGCAACTTCCTTCCCTCCACCGGACTGCTCACCAGGTACTCTGGTCTCAGGGGCACGAACATCAGGCTTGACAGCGGAGTGGAGGCGGGCAGTGTCGTAAGCGTGTACTACGACTCGATGCTCTTTAAGGTAATCAGCTGGGGCGAGACACGTGAAGAAGCCCGACACAACCTGATTCATGCCCTTAACCGGTTTGAAGTGGAGGGTGTTATCACTAACATGAATTTCGCCAACTCCATACTTAACCACCCCAAATTCATCAAGGGTGAGATGACGACCAAGTTCGTTGACGAACATTACGATGACGGCCAAACCAGGGTTGAGCCCTCAAAAGAACAGCTCGAAGCCATGGTCATTGCTTCGACCATTGTTTTTCATAACCGCCAGAAACAGGTCCGTGAATCTTTTAAACATGTGATCACAAAGGTCGGCACATCGCATAAGCCGAAGAACTGGCAACCCTATGTTGTCAAAGGAAATGCGGATATTTTTGAAGTTGAACTTTTCGGAATCCCTATGGAGTCTGATTGGAGCATCAAGGTAAACGGCACCGAGTATTCGGTCATTACGCCCCAGTTCGAGTACTACATGCGCAGGATCAGGCTTTTGATAAACGGCCAGAAGCAGTATTTTAAGCAACAATACAGGGGGCACTTTATCTGGACAGCCTTCTGCGGATATTCCCGCGTTTTTGAGATCTATACCCCACGCGAATGGAATCTGTCACAGTACATGCCGAAGGAGATAAAGGATGTCCACGAGGATGTGCTTCTTTCTCCCTTGCCCGGCATGGTTGTCAATGTTCTGGTTAAGAAAGGCGACAGGGTCTATAGGGGACAGGACCTTGTGATTATTGAATCCATGAAGATGGAAAGCGGCGTTTCCTCTCCCTGCGATGGTGTTGTGGAAGACGTGGTCGCCACTGTCGGCAACGCGGTTGAAACTGATGAGGTACTCATCACTTTCAAGACCTGATCGATTTTTTACTTCGTAAATCGTCAATCGCTATTCGTCAATCTCTTTTTGACGTAATTTGTAATTGACTAATTAATGTATTTATTGAATCACATCTATAATAGAAGCTATGCTTCAAATTGTCCTCTATCAACCTGAAATACCGCCCAATACCGGAAACATAGCTCGCCAGTGTGTTGGCATGAATGCCTGTCTCCATATCATAGGGCCCATAAACATGGATTTAAGCAGCAGTGCTGTAAAAAGGGCAGGGCTCGATTACTGGGACCAGCTTGACCTTACATTTCATAAACAGGCAGATGATTTTCTCACCTGGCTTGGAGATCGAAAGCCGTGGCTTGTATCCAAACATGGAAAACTCCGCTATGACTGTGTTGATTATGCTGATGGAGATATTCTGATATTTGGCAATGAAATAACAGGAATTCCAGAAAAATGGCTATCCCAATGGACAGACAGGACTGTATATGTTCCGATATTAGGTAATATCAGGAGTTATAATCTTGCAAACACTACCGGTATTGTACTTGCTCATGCCAGCTTGAAAGCCGGTATTTATGATCAAAATAATATTTAGTTATTACTTAATAAATTGAATTAATTAAGTATACTTAACTTATTATATTAAATCAATAACAAAATATTACACGAGATGATTCATTTAAGTGAGGCATTGACAGAAATCGTGTTTAATTGTATATAGTACTTATAAGTGATAGTAATTAATAACTGAAGTAATGTATAACATGAAATCAATTCATTCAGGAGGGTGAACATGAATAAATCTGCTTTAGCATTATTCATAGGCCTAATATTAGTAGTTTTCTTATTTGCTGTCGATCTTCAAAGTACAAGCGCTGAAACCATTGACCTGGGATCTCTTGGAGGATGGGAGAGTAACGCCTTTGATGTAAATAATGCAGGGCAGGTCGTGGGTTGGGCCTCAACAGATGCAGGAAGCAAACACGCCTTTTTATATGATAATACAGATGATACAATTACTGATTTAGGAACTCTGGGAGGACATTACAGTCTTGCACTGGGAATTAATAAACAGGGGCAGGTCGTAGGGTTCTCATACAACAGTGATGGTCTAAAACGGGCTTTTTTATTCGATGGAGAATCAATGACTGACCTCGGTACACTCGGAGGTCACCATAGTGTGGCATTGGACATTAATGATGCCGGCCAGATTGTCGGATTTTCCAATACGGAAGAAGGCGTCATACACGCTTTTATATATGAACGTAACGGCATGCATGACCTTGGTTCTCTTGGTGGAGGAGTCAGTGTGGCAAATGCCATTAACAATAAAGGTCAGATTATTGGATGGTCCAGCGATGTCTACAATGAACGTCATGCTTTTTTATATGAAAACGGTGCTATGAAAGATCTCGGTACGCTCGGTGGTATGCATAGTGAGGCTTCTGATATTAATGAGTCGGGAAAAATAGTTGGTCACTCGTATGATGCATTTGGCAATATTCGTGCATTTGTTTATGAAGACGGACATATGACTGACCTTGAGGCATTTGACGGGTATCTGAGTTATGCATTCAGCATAAATGATGTGGATCAGATCGTGGGACGCTCCATGACAAGCGACGGTGAACAGCATGCTTTCTTATATCACAATGGTATGATAAAGGATCTCGACATATTTACCAGCAGCTATAGTGCAGCAGTCAGCATTAGCAACAACGGTAAAATCATAGGTGAGGTACAATTGGAAAATGGAGAGCAGAGAGGTTTTTTTGTTAAATAACCTGTAAGCTCCATATTTTCTCCTGCCTGCTCTTTGTATCTGCATTACCTTATGACATAAAGGCATGCAGGCTATATGTGTGATTGTGGTGTGATCTGTAACGTTCAGGCACATTATTGATTGAGCCAAAACCATTCTGATATACTCTCTCCATGATTATAATTCCAGCTATAGACCTTAAAGACGGTAAATGTGTAAGACTTCTCCAGGGAAAGAAAGAGGAAGTCACGGTGTATTCAGATGATCCGCCGTCCATGGCAAGACATTGGCAGCAACTCGGTGGAGAACTCCTTCATGTAGTGGACCTTGATGGCGCATTTACCGGAGAACAGCACAATTTCAGTCACATCAGGGCCATTCGTGAGGCGATTGATATTCCCATTGAAGTCGGTGGAGGCATCAGGGACGTTGACAGGATTCAAAAGCTTATTGATCTCGGCGTTGACAGGACGATCATAGGTACTTCAGCAGCAGAGAACCCGGAGATCGTGCAGGAAGCCTGCAAAAAATTTCCCGGCAAGGTGCTGGTCGGTATTGATGCCAAGGAGGGTAAAGTGGCGGTCAAAGGATGGGTAGAGGTCACTGAACTTGATGCAATTGAGTTTGCAAAACAGATGCAGGATAATGGAGCAGCAGGAATAATCTATACGGATATATCAAGGGACGGTATGCTTACCGGACCGAATATTGAAGCCATGTCCACAATGGTTACATCTGTTGAAGTACCAGTAATAGCGTCCGGCGGCGTGTCCCGACTTGATGATATTAAGAATCTTATGAAGATCGAAAATCTCTGGGGTGTCATAACCGGCAAGGCGCTTTATTCCGGGGCAATGAAGCTGGAGGAAGCCATCGCGTTATTAAAGGGAAAAAAATAATTGCTTGCTAAGAGAATAATTCCATGTCTGGATGTCAAGGACGGAAGGGTCGTGAAAGGTGTCAATTTTCAGAACCTGACCGATGCAGGTGATCCTGTGGAGAACGCAAAATTCTATGATGTAGAGGGTGCTGATGAACTTGTTTTCCTGGACATAACAGCTTCGCATGAAAAACGTAAGACAATTCTTGATGTGGTTGCGCGAACAGCGGATGATGTCTTTATGCCATTGACTGTTGGGGGCGGCATAAAGACCCTTGATGATATCCGTGATCTGCTCAATGCGGGTTGTGACAAGGTTTCGATCAATACAACGGCAGTTCGTGACCCATACTTTATTCAAAAGGCTTCTGAAAGATTTGGAAGCCAGTGTATTGTAGTAGCTGTTGATGCTAAGAGGGTAATAGAAGGGATGGCATTTGAACCAGACGAGCCATGGCTTAGATGGTTAAGTGATCCTGAACTGAGTGAAACCAGATTACATCTGCTTTCCAATGGCTCTCCTGTATGGGCGCTTTCTACGCATGGCGGAAGAAAGATGAGACGACTTGATGCCATCAAGTTTGCAAAGAAGATGGAGGAGCTTGGTGCAGGTGAGATTCTCTTAACAAGCATGGACAGAGACGGCACTAAAATTGGTTTTGATATTGCATTGACCAGCAGAATCGCTGAGGCTGTTACTATCCCTGTCGTTGCATCAGGGGGGGTCGGGACCCTTGAGCATATGCGCGAAGGGCTGGTTGAAGGCAAGGCAGACGCTGCACTTGCCGCTTCTATTTTTCATTACCGTGAATATTCGATCAGAGAAACAAAAGAATATTTAAAATCAAAAGGAGTTCCGGTCAGACTTTAATATCGGGGGTAACCTCAATATAAAGCCCTGCCAAATAAGTTATGACAATGTTGAGGTATTTCATAATTTTTGTAAGTGCCTTATTGTTTGTGAACTGCGCATCTGTAGATGAATTCCTTGAGCTTCCCATCGGTAAAGGGCCTACGGTTATATTTAAAAACCATTTGACCAAGTCCAATAACAATTCCATTGTGCTGATTGGTATTGATGATCCTGAGATCAGGACCGGTCTGCAGTACAGGACACTTGAATTTTACCTGCATAATACAAATAAAAAACTAAAGATAGTAAATACAGATAATAGCGATACATTGAATTTTCTGCATTTTGAAATTCTTCGGGGGGAAAGGTTAGCCAAACTGGGTAATGATTTCGAAGAGTTATTAGAAATGACAGTATTTGCAATCTATTTGGAAAACATGTCAGTAAATTATTCTGAATTAGGGAAATATGAAAATTTAGGTAATGGCAGCTTCAGGAATATAAAAGGCTCTATTGCTCGCAAGCTCCGAAACAGAGACATACAAATATTTAATTTAGAATTAAATCCTGAGCAGTCAAGTTATTATAAATCGTTGATTACTAACATATTCAGCCTGGCAGTCTCCAGTTAAATAATTAGCTCTACTTCAGCGATATCTTCTGTACTTCATCCTGCACAATCCTGTATGAATCTATTACATCATCATCAGCAGGCCGGACTTTCATAACAGACGTGTTCCCGCTCCTTGAAACAGATACTTCTATTTCAGAAAGATGTCTGGCCGCGGAGTATCGGGCACATAGGGAGGCTGCTGTTTCGATGGCTTCATCTGTTGGATTACCGGTAACATATGTTACGGGACTTCCATAGCCTGGCACATGCATTGTGCAATCATCATCACCGGCAATTGATAAAATGATTTCGTTTTCACCACTGTTTCTGCCCACAATTATTTTGCATTCAGAAGAATACCTGAAATGTCTGCCCACTCTTAACAGGTTAATGTCTTTATGTTCAGGTTCAGCACAGTGGTCTAACAGTTCCCGGAGCCTGTAGGAATAGTTAGGCTCGGTAAGCAGACATCCTCCGGCAGGTGCAGGATATTCTGTTAAACCCAGCTCTTTTGCAAGGGCCATCTGGGGTTTTCTGGAGCGTCCTGAAAAATCATGGAGCAGGTCGCGGTTTACCAATCCCTGCTCTTCCGGCAGAGTCGGCTTCATAAGCTTTGCAGAAAGAGGCCGAAGAACATAGCCTTTGACACCAGCTTCCCTGTCGATAACAGGGAAGGTATCCCTTCTCTGGCTCATTGGTCTCTGACCAAGTACTTCACCGGTCATAAGAAAGTCAGCCCCGGTGATCTGCATGAAATTTTTTGCCTCTTTCAACATTAAAATTCGGCAGTCAACACAGGGGTTCATGTTTTTACCATGACCAAATTTCGGGTTCTTGACAATATCGATAAACTTATCTGACAGATGGGCCATCTTGACCTGAAAACCGAACTTGACTGAGGCTGCGAACGGGTCTTTCGAACAGGACGATCTGTCTCCTATTTCACATCCAAAATGGTTAAGAAATGTAATGGCAGTGACATCAATGCTCTGCTTCAGCATGAGAAGTATTGCAAGGGTGCTGTCCAATCCTCCGGAAAATAACGCGATTGCTTTAGACATATTGACCTTTCAAATAGTGCGGTGATACTTCTTATGCTATCTTACAGATTATTACATATGTCATTCTGGCTTGTCCAGAATCTAACCCGTTTGATTCCCGTCTCACTTGGTTCGCGAGAATGACAATTGAAAGCGTGTCCATTTGGCCTCTTGAACTTAGAACCCAAATAGTGTAAAGTAGATCGTGCATAAGGCAGTTGTCATAATTCCCTCAAGATTTGACTCTACACGTTTCCCTGGAAAACCCCTCGCTACCCTGAAGGGTAAATCAATTATTCAGCATGTGTATGAACAGGCTTCCCAATCCAGTCTGGCAGATGCGGTATATGTTGCCACTGATGATAAACGGATATTTGATGAAGTACATTCCTTTGACGGGCATGCAGTCATGACCTCCAGTTCACATACCTGTGGAACTGACAGGATCGCAGAGGCTGCAAAAAATATTGATTGCGATATAATTGTTAATGTGCAGGGTGATGAGCCCTTTATAAGACCTGAAATGGTAGATGATACGGTGAGGGTATTACGAGATGATGAGAAAGCTTCGATGAGCACTCTCTGTGTCAGGATCGATAATCAGGAAGACCTCCTGTCACCGCATTCAGTAAAGGTGGTAATGGACAGGGAAGGGTATGCCCTGTACTTTTCAAGGTCTCCCATTCCATATTACAGGGACGACTGGAAGGATGTAAACAGCATATCCCATATACCTGAAAAAACTATTCTCAGGAAGCATATAGGCATTTACGGCTACAGAAAGAATGTGCTTATGGAGTTAACATTAATGGACAAAGGCGATCTTGAAGATATTGAAAAACTGGAACAGCTGAGGGCCCTGTCAGCAGGTATAAAAATAAAGGTCAGGGAAACTGAATTTAATACATTTGGAATAGATACAATAGATGATTTAAGAAAGGCAGAAGAATGGCAAAATATATCTTTGTAACCGGCGGAGTTGTATCATCTCTTGGCAAGGGCATTGCTGCTTCGGCAATGGGTGCCCTGCTTGAGGCAAGGGGATTGAAAGTAACGATCCAGAAACTTGATCCTTATATTAATGTTGATCCCGGGACTCTCAGCCCTTTTCAGCATGGTGAGGTTTTTGTGACTGATGACGGAGCCGAGACAGACCTTGACCTCGGTCATTACGAACGGTTTACATCTACCCGAATGTCCCAGGGTAATAATTTTACTACAGGCAAGATATATTACAATGTTCTTCTCAAGGAGAGAAGGGGTGACTATCTGGGCGACACGGTGCAGGTTGTTCCGCACATTACAGATGAAATTAAGAATGCCATTAAATCAGTGTCTAATGATTTTGATGTTGTTATAGTTGAGATCGGAGGAACAATTGGTGATATTGAAAGTCTTCCTTTTCTTGAGGCCATCAGACAGTTCCGCTATGATGTGGGAAGGGAGAATGTAGTTTATGTTCACCTTACTCTCGTACCTTATATCAGTACAGCCGGGGAGCTGAAGTCTAAACCTACGCAGCATAGCGTGAAAGAGCTGCGTGCCATCGGTATTCAGCCGGACATACTGATATGCCGTACAGACAGGCCTCTTTCTCATTCTATTAAAAAGAAGATAGCCTTGCACTGTAATCTGGATATTGAAGCAGTCATAGCGGCCAGGGACGTTGATTCAATATATGAAGTACCTATAGGTTTAAAAGAAGAAGGGATGGATGATTTTCTTGCACATAAACTTTCATTAAAGAAAGAAAAGTCTGATCTTTCAACATGGATCAATGTGGTGAAGAAGATAAAGGAACCCGTTGATACCGTCACGATCGCAATGGTGGGTAAATATGTGGGTTTGCAGGACTCCTATAAAAGCCTGAACGAGGCCCTTATTCATGGAGGAATTGCCAATAATGTAAAGGTCGATATTCACTGGGTAGACGCCGAAGACATAGAAAAAACCGAAGTCGAGAGGCATCTCTCTGAAGTCGATGGAATTCTCGTGCCGGGAGGTTTTGGTGAAAGAGGAATAGAAGGTAAAATAGACGCAGTCAGGTTTGCAAGGGAAAAGAAAATACCCTATCTGGGAATATGCCTTGGAATGCAGTGTGCCGTTATAGAATTTGCCCGTGATGTCTGCCATCTGGAAGGAGCAAACAGCACTGAGTTTGACAAAGACACGAGCTATCCCGTTATTTACCTTATAGAGGAATGGTATGACTTCAGAAACAAGACAGTTCAGAGGAGAGACCTCAGTTCTGACAAAGGCGGTACAATGAGGCTGGGAGAATATCCCTGTGTGCTGGAGGAAGATTCTTTGGCCTTCAGGGCATACGGTGAAAAGGAAATAAATGAACGGCACAGGCACAGGTATGAGTTTAATAACGAATACATGGAAATATTAGAAAAACATGGTCTTAAAATCAGCGGCAAAAGTCCTGACAATCAGCTTGTTGAAATAGTTGAAATGGAAGATCATCCCTGGTTCTTTGGCTGCCAGTTTCATCCTGAGTTCAAATCAAGACCATTGGATCCCCATCCTGTTTTCAAGGCCTTTATCGGGGCTGCTTATAAAGAAAAGAAATTGCTTTTTCATAATTCCAATATTGATAAAATGGAGGTCGTCAATGAGTGAGATTGCTGATGTCTATGGAAGAGAAATAATCGACAGCAGGGGAAATCCTACCGTTGAGGTGGATGTCATTCTGGATAGCGGTGCGTATGGAAGGGCTGCTGTGCCTTCAGGAGCGTCAACCGGTCAAAGGGAAGCTCTTGAGCTGAGAGACAGCGATAAGAGATATAAAGGCAAGGGAGTGCAGAAAGCGGTCAAGAATATTAACACAAGGATCTCTCCCCGATTAAAAGGTCTTGATGCCGGTGATCAGGTTTATATAGATAATCTCATGATCAAACTTGATGGCACGAAGAACAAGAGTAAACTGGGCGCCAATGCCATACTTGGAGTTTCATTGGCTGTTGCAAAGGCCGCGGCAATGGAAGCTGAACTGCCATTATACAGATATATAGGCGGCGCCGGTTCAAAAGAACTGCCCCTTCCGATGATGAATATCCTTAATGGCGGCGAACATGCCGACAATAATCTTGATATCCAGGAGTTTATGATAATGCCTGCAGGGGCCCCGAATTTCCGTGAGGCCCTCAGGATGGGCGCAGAAATATTCCACAGTCTGAAAAGCCTGTTACATTCAAAAGGACTGAGTACATCAGTTGGTGATGAAGGAGGTTTTGCTCCCAATCTGAAATCAAATGAAGAGGCCCTTGTCCTCATCATAGAGGCAATTAAAAAGGCAGGCTATAAGGCCGGAAAAGACGTATTTCTTGCCCTGGATGTAGCTGCATCGGAATTTTACAGCAAAGGCAAATATTCTTTTGAGAGAAAATCTGTCACCTCTGATTATTTGATCAAATTCTTTGAAAAACTTATTAAAAAATATCCGGTCGTATCAATTGAAGACGGTCTTTCAGAGAATGACTGGAAGGGCTGGGAAGCAATGACAAAAAGAATAGGGCACAAGGTACAGATTGTGGGAGATGACATTTTTGTCACTAATCCTGAAATATTTGCAAAGGGAATTAAAAAAGGAATCGCTAACTCAATCCTGATTAAACTAAACCAGATTGGTTCTCTTACCGAGACTCTTGATGCTATTGAAATGGCAAAGAGGGCAGGTTATACTGCTGTTGTTTCCCACAGGTCCGGTGAAACAGAGGATGCAACGATCGCTGATCTTGCTGTAGCCATGAATACAGGACAGATCAAGACCGGTTCTCTTTCAAGAACTGACAGGGTAGTTAAATACAACAGGCTCTTAAGGATCGAAGAGGAACTTGGAGATGCAGCAATATTCCGGGGAAAAGATGTATTTTATAATTTAAGATAAATATAATATGAACAAAAAGCTGGAGATTGAAAATGAGAAACGTAAGGCGCAAGCAGGTTGATCAGAACAGAAAGAGAAGGAAGGTTGTTTTTTTAACTTTTGGAATATTATTATCAATTTATCTTACATTCAGCCTTATATTTGGTGAAAATGGCCTGATCAGGTATATTAAACTTAAATCAACAAGGGACAGTATGATGGCTGAGACAATAGTTGTAAAGGACCGTAATAAGGACATGAAGGACCAGATTGAAGCCGTTGAAAATGAACCCGAAGTAGTTGAAGAACTTGCCAGGGAATACGGCCTTACAAAAAAAGGCCCATTCAGATATAGTCAAAAATTATGTAAGCGTGTCATTCCCGCAGCCTGCCTGAAGGCAGACAGACGGGAATCCATATTCCCGGTTTCTGGATACCTGATTAATTTTTTTCGGGTTTGACAATTTAAATTTCTTTGTTAACTATAACTAAAGGGTTACCAGCCAGTGTACTATGGAGGTAAGAAGTGTACGACTTAATGATAGAATCGCAGTTTTCATCTGCTCACCAGCTCAGAGGTTACAAGGGTAAGTGTGAAGCACTGCATGGACATAACTGGAGGGTACAGGTAACCGTATCATCAGATAAACTGGATGATATAGGAATGGTAATAGATTTTCATGAATTAAAGGACATTGCCTCTGAAGTCATATCTTCACTTGATCATTCTTTTTTAAATGATGTTTTCCCTTTTACCGAAATCAATCCTTCTTCTGAAAATATTGCCAAGTGGATATTTGAATCAATTAAAAAGAAGCTGGACCCGGAGCAGTGCAATATTTCCTCTGTAACTGTATGGGAGAATGAAACGGCATCTGCGACATATTATGAGTAATAAAGAATAATGAACGGTGCAGTGCTGCTAACACCGCAGGTCTGTTATTCGAATCCAATCATGGCTGTAAAAGGTATGAGTATTTCTCCACCATGATTGTCATCAACCACAACCTCAATCTCGTGGTATCCCTTGTCAGCAGGAGTCACCTCCCACGTCATGACTCCTTTAGTCGGGTCGATGGTCATTTCCTGTGGCCCCTTTTTCAGAGCATAACTCAGTGAATCATTGTCCGGGTCGGTTATATTGAGGAGGTGAGTGTATGTCTGCCCGTTAAAATTCGGACTGCTGTCATTGACAACGGGATGTGAATTAAGAATTCTGCTTTTCAGTCTAACGCTTTTCCCTATATCTTCTCCATCTTCCGGAATGACTTCAACGCTGACCTCATCACCTCTTTTCAGTTCAGCTTCAAGAATTCTGTCTTCACCTGCATAATCTCCATTCAGAAACCATTTGTAGCGATAATATATGCGATCATGATCTGCATCCCTGGCATTGACATCAACGGTAAGTGTCGATGAGATATTTGGAAATTCAGGGAGAAGCTTTGCTTTTGTAATAGAAGGAGGTGAATTCCTGATTACGAGTTCATTAGAAAGGTATTCCTTTTGATTGTTCGTGCCCACCGCCTGAACAACATCACCTTTGCGGAGCATGTCTGTAATAAACTGGTATCCTTTAGAGGTGTTATCAGGTATACCGTTAACAGACCAGATGATACTTCTGGAATCAAGCTTGATGTTTCCGGTCTTTAGAGTTATCATCGAAGAAATTGTAGCATTTAATGGGCCTATGGTAATGACTGCCTTGTGATCGTTATTGTTCGATCTTAACGGAATGTTATCAGATTTGGATGCTGTCCCAAAATCATGCTCCTGGCTGCATCCTGCCAGGAGCATAAATATGAAAAAAAGAATTACCTGTCTGAGATTGATCACGGTATCGGTTTCCGCGACCATCCCATAACTTTACCTGATCGTGATGTAGCTGTTTCACTCACAATTTCTACAATCGTACCGTTTGACATCTTAACGAATCCCTTGATTAAGTCCCTTTCCTTCGGAGGATCAGGCACTGGAGGTTTAGGATCAGGATCAGGATCAGGATCAGGAGTTGTTTTTTTGCGTTCAGAGAGCTTCTTTCCGCTCACACCTGATGCCATTCCAGAGCCGAGACTCCTGATCCTTGCAACTGCGTCATTATCAGACAGTATAGTCTGGTCAGCAAACACAGATTTAATGAAAGCGGTGCCTGTCTTATAATATGCCGCGTATACATTACTCTCTCCATCGTTCGTACATACCTCAGCTCCGGGTATGAAGCTCGTCCATGTTACGAGACCGCCAAGAATAAATGGTTTTGTGAACATTTTTTCTCCGAATTTGGATACCTTCGCACCGGAATAATCAATGTCCTCAATGCGGTCATCGAAGAAGAGGGACCAGCCCTCGCATTCATCTGAGGCCTTTAAGAGATGCGACCATTTCGATACTGCTGTCGGGGTTGTGCCGCATGAATTACTTACTCCTGTTACAGTCCCATTTTTCTTGACAACAGCCTGTGATACATCAAGCAGGTCAGTGTAGGAAGTGTTACAGGTTCCCTTCCAGCAGTCGTCCCTGACTCCATAAAAGGCCCCTGTATCGAGAAGGTCTTTATCAGGGTCTTTATCATCTGAGCCAAGGAACTGTCCTGTTCCGAAATAGATCCAGAGCTTTCCGTCACCCATTGAAGCAGCTGGAGCTCCGGTAATTCTTTTAGCACTGTCCTTTGTCCCGGCAATAGAATCTATATTCGCGAAAGTAGAGAGTGTCCACAGCGATGGGTCGCTCTGGGCCCCCCTGTTTGTGGTGATTCTGTTTAAAAAGGCATTGTCAGTACTGTTTTCCCCTATATACATAACATCCACATCATAATTAATATCAACGTCAATGGTAATGGGACTGGCCATGAATGTATTTCCATGGTTGGATGCTTTCTTCCAATATTTACCGCCCCAATCAGAAATAACGCCTTCACCATCCCCTGATGATATGTCCAGTATATAGACATTGCCTGGATTCCCAAATGCAGTAAGGTTTGATTGCTCGTCATAATTCGTGGCACCCGAACCAAAGATTGCATACCATTTATCACCAACTTTTGCCACGGCAGGATAAGACATGCTGAAGCCGAGTTCCGGATCGCTAAATGTCCAGAGTAGTTTGGGATTTGAGGGGTCAGTTATGTCGATAGCAAAATATTCAGGTGATAAGATTTCTCCCGTTGCAAGGGGTATATCTTTTCCGCCGTAACGCATGCCCCCTATCAATATGGTGCCCCAGCCGCCTTCATGGACACCATCGGTTTCATCGAATATCTTTACATCCGTTACTTTGGGTTTGGCGTCTACATAATACACGTGCGTATAATCGGGATCGGTCAGCCATTTAAGATGAGGCAACAGTCCTCTTGGTATGAAGCCCCAGAGTTCTTCCCCTAATTCAGGAGTGTTAATATCCGAGTAACAGACTCCGCTGCTGTCACTGTCTTCATAAAATTTATGGTCCGATGTATTAAAGCAGCCTGCATTAAATGCGTGAAGCATGCCGTCATTTGCCCCGACATAAAGTGTCTGCCGCCTGTTTTTATATTTTTTTCTGAATTTCAAATACGATGCATCACCATACAGAAGATCGTAGTTTTCCATTGGAGCGCCAACAACCGCAGGGGTTGAGTGGACTATGTCCCCGAGTTTCCAGACCTTTGATTCTTTAATTCCTGATCCATTATCAACCATGATGTTTCTTTTTCTATATCCGGCGATATCCTGGCCAAGGACCCAGTTTATGATATCCTTTGCTTCTTGAGGCGTATCTGCCCTGAGATATTTCTTCAGGGCCGGTTGCTTGTTTTCCTCAAAATCAACTTTATTATATCCATCAACAGTAGTAAATATACGTCTGTCAGTATGTGCTCTATCAAGGAGCAGTTGTTCAGCGCTCCAGACAGGAGTTATTTCATCAAAGTCATATGTTTTCACTAAACATGAGGTCCCGCCTGAATCACTGCATTTCTTGATCTCAACCCCTTTATCTGAGGTATATTTCATTTTAAGAAAATAATCACCCGAATCCAGGGTATCGTCAAGATTTGTATCTTCTCTGATGTTTCCGTCAGCATCGATAAAGAGTGACTGCATGGTTCCTAACCAGTACCTGTAATCAAGATCATATAATTTTTTTGGATAGTACTGGGCACTGTAAATTGCGCTCTCCCCTTCAGTCCTCGATGCAAGCACACTGACAGACGTCCCTGATGAGGCGCGTTCGAGCATGTCTGCAAAGGCTTTTAACAGTGCTGATTCAAGTTCATTCCCTTTTGAGGCTTCGTAATAATTATCAGGCAGTCCGTCAGGATTGCCATCATCGCCACCTGATACGTCCCATTCCTTGCAATAATCATTCATTGTGGCATTCGGGTCACACGGTGCGGCAGGGAGGTCAGGGGCGCTCTTGCTATCCGGTGACGGATAGGCTGATCTGTTATATGGCCATGTATCACTGTCATAGTCATCAAACCTGCCATGCATCGCGACCTGCTGAAGTGAATTTCTGCCGCCGACTTCCTTACCAAACGTGTAGACCACATAAGTCATGACATTCTGTACGCCGGGGTAATTATCGACCGAAGTAACGGGATCCGGTGGTCTAAGGTCAGTTATATAATTTTCTCTTGCAGGAATAACAGGGTCAATGTCGCCGTTGTATTCGCCGTCTGAGACCAGCAGGACAAAATTCTTGCGGCAGGGGACAGGAGTGCCCGAGTCACACAACGGATCTTTACCTGTACCCGGTCCCTGTATATACGCATTATTTGATTCATATGAATGATCATTCTCCTGTGCATAGTAATCATAAGCCTCATATAAAGCTTCCCCCGTAGGCGTACCGTCATAGGGATCATTGTTCTGTAACGCGCTTATGAATGAGGACATATTGGACCCTTCGATGCCTGCCAGCATTTCTCCTTTTCTGTTATCATTAGCAAAAATCATAAGGCCAAATCGCGGTGCATCCTCATCCCAGTCACCGTCATAATTTTTATCTGAAAGATGATGGATGATACCCCTTCTCACTCCTTCAGGCAAATCAATATTGACGTTAGCTCCT
>CALZJD010000040.1 GCA_945787795.1 Thermodesulfovibrionia bacterium
TCCAACCGAATTTGAGGCAATAACCATAGGCCTGGCCTCTCCTGCAAAGATAAGGGCCTGGTCCTATGGAGAAGTCAAAAAACCTGAAACCATTAACTATCGTACATTCAGACCTGAAAGAGACGGTCTCTTCTGTGCCAAGATCTTTGGTCCGGTAAAAGACTGGGAGTGTATTTGCGGCAAGTATAAAAGGATGAAGCACAGGGGAGTTGTCTGTGACAAATGCGGAGTTGAAGTTATCCAGTCCAAGTCCCGTCGTGAAAGACTGGCCCATATTGAACTGGCAACCCCTGTTGCCCATATATGGTTCTTAAAGGGCATCCCCTCAAGGATCGGAACACTCCTGGACATGACAATGCGCATGCTTGAAAAGGTCCTTTACTTTGAGAGCTATATTGTCGTTGATCCGGGCGAAACAAAAATGAAGTCCAAGGAACTGCTCAGTGATGAAGACTACAGAAAGAACGTCCAGGAGTTTGGCGATCAGTTCAAGGCAGGTGTTGGAGCTGAAGCAGTAAAAGAGCTGCTCCGCAACCTGGACCTCGATGCAATTGCAAAGGAACTGAGGGCCAAGATCCAGGCATCTTCATCAATCGGTATAAAAAGAAAGCTCACCAAGAGATTAAGAGTTGTTGAGGCGTTCAGAAAATCAGGCAACAAACCTGAGTGGATGATAATGGATGTTATCCCTGTACTTCCCCCTGATCTCCGTCCGCTCGTACCTCTTGAAGGAGGGCGGTTTGCAACATCTGATCTCAATGACCTGTACAGAAGGGTAATTAACAGAAATAACAGATTAAAAAGATTGATGGAGCTGAACGCGCCGAGCGTTATTATCAGAAACGAAAAGAGAATGCTTCAGGAGTCGGTTGACGCCCTGTTTGATAATGGACGAAGAAGCAGGGTGCTGAAGGCAGCAACGAAAAGACCTCTTAAGTCCCTTAGTGATATGATCAAGGGAAAACAGGGCCGCTTCAGACAGAACCTGCTTGGAAAGCGTGTTGACTACTCCGGCCGTTCTGTTGTTGTTGTCGGACCTGAATTAAAACTGCACCAGTGCGGACTCCCCAAAACAATGGCCCTTGAGCTTTTCAAGCCCTACATCTTCAGCAAGCTTGAAGAAAAAGGTTATGTAACCACAATCAAGGCCGCAAAGAAAATAGTTGAGCGGGGAGAAGACATTATCTGGGACTGTCTTGACGAGGTCATCAGGGAACACCCGGTTCTCTTAAACAGGGCCCCTACCCTTCACCGTCTGGGCATGCAGGCTTTTGATCCTGTTCTTGTGGAAGGTAAAGCCATTAGACTGCATCCCCTTGTCTGCACAGCTTTTAATGCTGACTTTGACGGAGACCAGATGGCTGTCCATGTCCCGCTTTCCATAGAGGCGCAGATTGAGGCCCGTGTGCTGATGATGTCGGTAAATAACATCCTCAGCCCTGCAAGCGGAAAACCCATTGCAACACCTACTCAGGATATGGTCCTTGGTATTTATTACCTTACAAAGCTTAAAAAAGGGGTAACTGGCGACAGCAGATTGTTTTCCGGCCCGGATGAGGTACGGATCGCATATGATGCAGGAATACTTGACCAGCATGAGCCCATTAAAGTGAGGATACATGGAGAATTTGTTGACACCACTCCGGGCCGGATCATTCTGGGTGAGATTTTGCCTGAAGGTCTTTCATTCTCCATGATTAACAGGGAAATGACAAAAAAGGAAGTGGCAAAACTGATAGAGTTCTGTTACAAGAGGCTTGGAAGACGGGCGACCGTCATTTTTCTTGATCATATTGAAAAGCTGGGCTTCGCAAGCGCTACCATGTCTGGTAATTCGATATGCATAGATGATATGCATATTCCAACCAGAAAGCCGGAGTTAATCAAAGAGGCTGAGCATGAAGTGCTTGATGTGGAGAAACAGTATGCAGACGGACTTATAACAAACGGTGAACGGTATAACAAAGTCATAGATATATGGGCGGAAGTTACAGAAGAGATCGCTGATGAGATGATGAAAGAGCTTGGTGCAGAGGAAGTATCAGATATTAAGAAATTGACAAAGGAAGAGCTTGAGGAAAGACGTTCTTTCAATAACATTTACATGATGGCCGATTCCGGTGCAAGAGGATCTGCGGCCCAGTTAAGACAGCTTGCCGGCATGAGAGGACTGATGGCAAAACCATCAGGCGAGATTATCGAAACTCCCATTACCGCAAACTTCAGAGAGGGACTGACCCCGCTGCAGTACTTTATATCCACTCACGGTGCAAGAAAAGGACTTGCAGATACTGCCCTGAAAACAGCCAACTCTGGATATCTTACAAGAAGGCTTGTTGATGTCACCCAGGATGTTATCATCAGGGAAGAAGATTGCGGAACACACGCCGGTATCCCTATTACCAGCCTGCTTGAGGGTGGTGAGATTATTGAACCGCTTGAAGAAAGAATCTACGGCAGAGTTGCTGCCGAAGATATTATAGATTCTGTTACAAACGAGAAGGTAGTTTCCATCGGACAGGAGATTGATGATGAACTGGCCCAGAAAACTATCGCAGCCGGTGTTGACAAAGTATTAATCAGGTCTGTACTTACCTGTGAGTCCCGCCTTGGGGTATGCAAACAGTGTTATGGAAGGGACCTTGGAAGAGGCGGAAGGGTCGAGCTTGGTGAAGCCGTGGGAATCATGGCTGCACAATCAATTGGTGAGCCCGGAACCCAGCTTACCATGAGGACCTTCCATATAGGGGGAACAGCTACACGGCTGGTTGAACAGACCGTGCTTGAGGCCAAAAGCAGCGGAACGATCAAGTTCCTTGAGCTTGCTACGGTTAAGAACAGAGAAGGTGCCCTGGTTGTGATGAACCGTAATGGCGGCATTGCAATTGTTGATGATAAAGGCAGAGAAAGAGAGAAATACTCTGTTGTGTATGGAGCTAAACTGAAAATTAAAAATAAACAGAAAGTTGATGCCGGACAGCTTCTTGTTGAGTGGGACCCGTACTCATTCCCTATTATTACTGAAGTCGGTGGAAGGATCGCCCTCGGTGACATAGTGGAAGGCGTATCGGTAAAAGAAGAAGTGGATGAGGTCACCGGTCTGGCTCACAAAGTTATCATCGAATACCCGGCCCACATGAGACCGAGGGTTTCAATTAAGGATGAACATGGGAAGGCTACATTAAAGCTTCCTTCAACCGGCGCCCTGGCCCGTTACCTGCTGCCATCCGGTTGTCACGTGCTCGTTGATAAGGGATCGATTGTTCATCCCGGTGATGTAATCGCAAAAATACCGAGAGAGACCACTAAAACAAAGGATATCACTGGAGGTCTGCCCAGAGTTGCCGAGCTTTTTGAAGCAAGAAAACCCAAGGAGCAGGCCGTTGTCAGTGAGATCGACGGATCCATTGAATTTAAGGGGTTCCATAAAGGCCAGCGTGTCGTTAATGTAAAGGGCGCGGCAGATACGAGAGAGTATCTAATCCCTAAAGGTAAGCATTTAAGCGTTCATGAAGGTGACTGGGTAAGAGCGGGGGAGGCGCTGATGGACGGATCCATCAATCCTCACAACATTCTCGAAATCCTCGGGCCAAATGAACTGCAGCGATATCTCGTGGACGAAGTGCAGAAAGTGTACAGACTTCAGGGCGTTGGTATTAATGACAAACACATAGAAGTTGTTGCCAGGCAGATGATGAAGAAAGTCATGATTGAGGATGCTGGTGATACAGAGTTCCTTGTGGGAGAACAGGTAGACAAGCAGACATTTGAAAATGAGAACCGGAAGGTGCTCAAGGCAAAGGGCAAACCTGCACAGGCCAAACCCATACTCCTGGGTATCACAAAGGCCTCACTTTCAACAGACAGCTTTATTTCTGCTGCTTCCTTCCAGGAAACGACAAGGGTGCTGACCGAGGCCGCCATTAACGGGTCCCAGGATGAGCTGAGAGGGCTTAAGGAAAATATCATTATGGGAAGACTCATCCCTGCCGGAACAGGAACAGACATTTACAAGGATACCTTTGTCACTGTTGATGCTGAAGAAGAATAAAAAAGTATGTATCTGTTAGATCAGGGTACGGGATAGAGGTCAGGAAACGGCCTCTATCCCGTTTTCTTTTTAGCCTTCATTTTGCATAGTGAACTCTTTTCCAATAGAGTTAGTTATAAGTAATTCGTTATTTGTTATTAGTAGAAGACAATCAATCATCACCATATTTTTACTTAATAACGTATAACTTATAACATAAAACATTTGAACTCTAAGCTGAAATTTTATGATCGATTAAGATCAGTGGCGATTAATAACCTGACTTCATAAGTCATAGCTGATGAAATTCATTGCCGATTCCATGCTTGGCCGTCTTGCAAAATGGTTAAGACTGCTCGGTTTTGACACGCTCTATTATCCTCACATTGAAGACAGCCTGCTCCTGCGTATTGCAAGAGAACAGCACAGGATAATCCTGACAAGAGACACACGACTGGTAAAAGTAAGAGGGATCAGGGAACATATGCTGCTGGAAGATAATGATCCCTTCAATCAGTTACACAAAGTGATCACATCATATGACCTGCTTCCTCAATTAACTGAAAAAGGGAAGATATTTCTCCCGCCATCAGTCAGATGTTCGCTATGCAATGAACTCCTGAAAGAAATTCCCAGGGAAAAAGCAAAACAGCACGTTCCTGAATATGTATACACATCCTGCAGCAGTTTTACGCAGTGTGTAACATGCGGAAAGTATTACTGGACAGGTTCCCACCAGCATAACCTTCGGAACAAACTGTCAGAACTTCTAAAGCTTACATAATAAGATATCAAAAAATGTATAATCTATCGAAAGAAATATAATAAAAGTCTGAAATCATCCGATAGTAATACCTATGCCAAGCTTAAGAAAGAAATTCATGATTCCTGCAATAGTAATAATTGCGGTTATTACGTATGGTACGCTCGGGTACATGATTATTGAAGGCTGGAATTTTATAGATTCGCTCTTTATGACCGTTATTACCCTGACAACTGTGGGGTATAGCGAAATACATGAAATGGACAGGGCCGGAAGAGTCTTTTCAATCATCTTGATTCTTTCAGGCGTGGGCGCAATGTTTTATGCATTGAGTGTAGGCGCAAAAATTCTCCTTGAAGGAGAAATAAGAGATATTTTAGGGAGGAAGAGATTGAACAAGAAAATCGAGAATCTAAGGAATCACTACATCGTTTGCGGGTACGGCAGAATGGGAAGTATCATTTGCAAGGAATTAATGCAGAGTAAATCCCCCTTTGTCGTGGTCGAATCAAGTTCTGAATTGCTTTCTACGATAGACGCAGATATTTTATCTCTGCAGGGTGACGCAACCCAGGACAGCATACTGAAGCAGGCAGGTATTGAAAAAGCTAAAGGGCTGATCTCTGTACTTGCATCTGATGCAAGCAATCTCTATGTAGTATTGTCCGCTCGGGGACTGAATCCCGATCTCAGAATTGTTGCCCGTGCCAGTGAAGAGGGCGCAGAACAAAAGCTGATCAGGGCTGGCGCTGACAGTGTTGTATCCCCGTATTACATCGGGGGGCTGAGAATCGCCCATACGCTGATAAAACCGGCTGTTGTTGATTTCATAGAATTTGCAACAAGAAGTGAAAACCTTGAGTTGCAGATGGAAGAGGTAAAGGTAAAGGATGATTCGCATATTCTGGACCATAGCCTTGATGATTGCGGTATAAGAAAAGAATTGGGCGTTATTATAGTCGCAATTAAAAGGGATTCAGGGAATATGGAATTTAATCCGACCACAACATGTGTAATCAGGCAGGGAGATACACTTGTTGTGATGGGAGAGACCAGACAGCTGAAGGAACTTAAGAAACTTATTGGTGCCTAATCTGTCTTTAATACTTAATTCGTTTGTTTTATTTAAAAATTTTTCATACCGTCATTATGCGTAATGTCAAATCAGGCCCCAAAGACTTAATGTTAAAACATCCTTAAGTCGAGGTCAACGAGCGCGGTATTTTAATTTGATAAGAATATTTGAGGCAGGCGAACCACTTTTTAAATGGGGCATTGGTCATTCAATTGATATTTGAGCTTTGACATTTGAAATTATCTCTCTTATTTTCATGCTTGAATTAAATTTCCCGGGCATGTCATAATTCCCATTACTTAAAAACCATATAATGACCGTTATCATGCACATAATATCGAAAAACAATTTAATTTCGAGCAGTTCCCAGGTTTTTCTAAAAATATCCCTGTTTATTCTTCTGATGATCCCTGTGTTAATTATGATACCTTCACATACACACAGTGCGGTATTACTGGACAGGGTCGTTGCAACCGTCAATGATGAGGTTATTACATGGAGTGAACTCATGAGCGCAATTATGTTAGAGGGCAGAGCTCTGCTTGATAAAGCAGCAGCTGAGGAAAGAAAGAAACAGATAAAAGAACTGGAGCGGCCTTATTTGGATGAGTTAATTAATCTGAGACTCCAGTTACAGGCGGCCCGCAAGATGAGACTCAGTGTTGGAGAGGCCGAGATTGACGCCTCCATTGCTGAGATCAGAAGTAAATATAATTTAACAGATGAGTCCCTGAAAGCCTCTCTGGAGGCAGAAGGGCTCACCATGAACGAGTACAGGTCGAGACTCAGGGAACAGATACTTCTTCAAAAAACCGTAAACTTTGCCGTACAGAGCAAGATAGTCATCACTGACAATTCAATAGAGAAGCATTACAATCAAAATAAAGAAACATATGCAGAAAAAGAGAGTCTGAAAATCAGGCAGATTTTTTTCCTCGATCCTGAAGATTCATCTGCACGATCTGCACTGCTTACCAGGGCAGAAGATATAGCACATGATATTCAGGACGGAAAGGACTTCTCTGAACTTGCCCGGGAATTCTCTGAAGGACCAGAGAAGGAATTTGGAGGAGATCTGGGGTATTTAAAGCTGGGCAGCGCTTTGAAAGAAGTGGAAGATGCAGCTCTGGCATTGAAGGTAGGGGAAGTAAGTGAGCCCTTCTGGAGCCCTGCAGGGCTTCATATAATCAAGCTTGAAGACAGAAGAGGCGATGGTGGAATAGATAAGGTCAGGGACCGGATTAGAGAAAAGCTTTTTCAGGAGGCCTTCCAGTCAAAATTTCGTCATTGGAGGGCAGAATTAAGAGAAAAGGCTTATATCGAAATAAAACTGTAGCTGCGTGCAGCTCTATCGCAGTATAAATAAGGAGTCATACATGCTGGAAGATAATGTAAAAGTCGGATTAACATTTGACGATGTCCTTTTATTGCCTGCAAAATCAGATATCCTGCCGGGAGATGCAGATATAAGCACGCAGTTAACTCAGAACATCAGGATTAACACCCCGTTAGTGAGTGCAGCCATGGACACGGTTACCGAAGCCAGTCTTGCTGTTGCTATAGCCCGGGAAGGCGGCATCGGTTTTATTCACAGGGCCATGTCTGTTAAATCCCAGGTGACTGAAGTTGACAAGGTAAAGAAATCTGAGAGCGGCATGATTGTTGATCCAATCACTATGGGACCTGATGACAGGATATTCAAGGCCCTTGACATTATGGCAAAGTACAGGATTTCAGGTGTTCCGATTACGAAAAATAAGAAGCTCTTAGGTATCCTGACCAACAGGGACCTGAAGTTCGAAACCGATCTCAAACAAAAAGCATCTGCAGTGATGACCAAAAAGAACCTGATTACGGCACGGGAAGGCATCACCCTTGAAGAAGCAAAAAAGATACTGCATGAGCATAAGATTGAAAAACTTCCTATTGTTGACAATAAATCTACCCTTATTGGTCTTATCACTATTAAGGATATTGAGAAAAAAGAAAAACATCCAAACGCTTGCAAAGACCATCTGGGAAGACTGAGAGTAGGGGCTGCTCTTGGTGTAGGTGCAGATGCTATCAAAAGGGCAGCTGCCCTGCATAAGGCCGGGGTTGATGTGCTTGTTGTTGATACTGCACACGGTCATTCAAAGAGAGTAATAGATACGGTTAAGGCCCTTCGAAAAAAATTTCCGGACCTGGAACTTATTGCAGGTAATGTTGCAACTGCTGAAGCAACAAAAGACCTGATCAGGGCCGGGGTAAATGCTGTCAAGGTCGGTGTAGGGCCCGGCTCCATATGTACAACAAGGATCATTGCGGGTGCAGGTGTCCCTCAGATTACAGCGGTCAAGGAATGTTCTGAGGTTGCTGAAGCTGCCGGCGTCCCGATTATAGCTGACGGCGGAATTAAATATTCCGGAGATATCACAAAGGCATTAGCAGCAGGTGCAAACTCAGTCATGATCGGCGGTCTGTTCGCAGGTACGGATGAAAGTCCGGGTGAGCTCATGCTCTATCAGGGAAGGACATACAAAGTTTATAGAGGGATGGGATCCATCGGCGCTATGGAAGCAGGCAGCAAAGACAGGTATGCTCAGGAAAAGGTTGAAAGTAAAAAACTTGTGCCGGAAGGAGTAGAGGGCAGAGTCCCGTATAAAGGCCCGGTCTCCGCAAGTATTCATCAACTCATTGGAGGGGTAAGGTCGGGAATGGGATATTGCGGATGTAAAAATATAGAAGAACTGCGCAAAAACGCCCGCTTTGTGAGAATCACCCCTGCAGGGCTGAAGGAAAGTCATGTCCATGACGTGACCGTAACCAAAGAAGCCCCCAATTACAGTCATGATTAATTATAAAGAAAGGTAGTTAGTAGATGGTAGATAGAAGATAGTAGATAGGTTTTATTATTTATTCCTTTCCCCTTAACTACTGACTACTAACTACTATCTGCCATTTAGCTAATTTAAAATTATGGAATTTAAAGAAAAGATACTTGTACTGGATTTTGGTTCGCAATATACGCAGCTTATCGCCAGAAGAGTACGGGAAAATAAGGTCTACTCGGAAATCCTTCCCTTTAACGTCAGCCTGGATACCATCAAAGATTTTCAGCCAAAAGGGATCATACTTTCAGGCGGACCATCAAGAGTGACCGCAAAAGGCGCTCCTGTTCCTGACAGGGGAATTTATGAGCTTGGCATACCCATTCTCGGTATCTGCTATGGAATGCAGCTTATGGCCCATTGTCTTGGCGGAAAGGTCGCTAGAGCAGCAAAACGGGAGTATGGCCGTGCCGAGGTGAAGGTTGACGATTTTACAGATCTGTTCAAGGGGCTGGCTTCCAAAAAACATAACGTGGTCTGGATGAGCCATGGGGACAGGATAGAAAAGAGGCCAAACGGGTTTAAACGAATAGCCCATACAGGCAATTCTCCCACAGCTGCAATGGCTGATAAAAAGAGGGGGTTCTTTGCCCTGCAGTTCCATCCTGAAGTAGTGCATACAGAGCATGGTGCAAAAATTCTCAGGAACTTTATTTTTAATATCTGCCGATGCAAACCCACGTGGACAATGAAATCCTTTATTGAAACTACAACGGCCGAGATCCGGGAAAAGGTTGGCAAGGACAGGGTGGTCTGTGCGATAAGCGGCGGCGTTGATTCATCGGTCACAGCAGTGCTTATGCATAAGGCAATCGGAAAAAAACTTACCTGTATCTTTGTTGACAATGGAGTCCTCAGGAAACATGAGGCAACACAGGTCCAGAGCATGCTTAAGAGAAACTTCCATGTAAACCTTGTCTGCGTTGATGCTGTATCAAGGTTTATGAAGAAACTAAAGGGAGTCTCTGACCCGGAGAAGAAAAGAAAGATCATAGGGAATGAATTCATCCATATCTTTCAGGAAGAGGCAAAAAAGATCAAAGGCGCCACATATCTTGCACAGGGGACACTGTATCCTGATGTAATAGAGAGCATTTCATTTAAAGGGCCGTCTGCCATGATCAAGAGCCATCACAATGTGGGCGGGCTATTAAAAAATATGCATCTTAAACTTATCGAGCCTTTGAGAGAACTATTCAAGGATGAAGTCAGGGTGCTTGGTAAGGAAATGGGTATGTCCGATGAGGTCATCCACCGTCATCCATTCCCTGGCCCGGGGCTGGCAATAAGGATCATCGATGATGTGACTCCCCTCAGAGCTGATATGTTGCGGGAGGCTGATGCCATTGTCCTGGAAGAGATAAAAAAGGCAGGTCTCTATCATGAAATCTGGCAGGCCTTTGCTGTGCTGCTTCCCATTAAAACAGTCGGGGTCATGGGTGATGAAAGGACATATGAGAATGTCGTTGCCTTAAGGGCGGTAACAAGTGTTGACGGTATGACTGCTGACTGGGCAAAAATTCCCTATGACGTGCTCGGGCATATTTCCAACAGGATCATTAACGAAGTAAAGGGTGTCAATAGAGTTGTCTTTGATATAAGTTCAAAACCACCCCATGCCCGAAGTCTGTAGTCGGGCATCTCGGAGCGAGTCTACGCGAAGAGTCGCTTCGACCAGAACTTATTAAAAACACTGGATTCCTGCCTAAGGACCTGCCTACCGGCAGGCAGGCTGCGGGAATGACAGAAAGAGATACTGAATTTATACACAGACTATAATTAATCTTACTGCTTTTCTGTAAATTTCAGTCATATTATCAATAACATGAAGGCAGATGCATCCAGGATCCTTCAATATTTAGTATAATGAGGTAGTTATTAAACTGAAAGAAATTTAATTTAAAATTAAAACTAAAAAAGAAATGGAGGTTTTACCATGATCAAACATGTTTCAATAATTCTGATCTGTCTCGGGGTTTTCTTTGCCGGTTGCACTCGTGAGGTCAAGCGGGTTGATGTCGAAGAGGTTATAGATCTCAGCGGCCGTTGGAATGATACTGATTCAAGGCTTGTCTCTGAAGAAATGGTCAGGGATGCACTGGCCCGCCCATGGGTACGGAACTTTATGCAGGGCCATAATGGAAAACTGCCTGTTGTAATAGTGGGGACGGTGAGGAACCTCAGTCATGAGCATATCAGTGTCCAGACCTTTGTCAAAGACCTTGAAAGAGAGCTGCTCAATTCCGGTGAAGTTGAGTTTGTAGCCAGCAGGGAAGAGAGAAGCGAGATAAGAGAAGAGCGGATGGACCAGGCCTATCATTCATCTGAAGATACAATAAAGGAAGATCGAAGAGAGACCCACAGGAAGGTCTGGATCGGGGATAAAAAAATAAAGAAGCTCATAAAGCATGCGGACTTTAAACCTTAATCGCATCATTACATCAGCTTAATTACGGCCGGTCCATGTATTTCATGGACCGGCTTATTGATACAGCATTGTAAAAAATCATACCTGCCTTCTCTTATGAATCTAATTGTTCGAATGAAAAATCTTATCCTCATAATAGCTGGATTTATTTTTTTATCCGGATGTTCAATGGGGATAAATTACCACGCACTGGAAAGCCATATGGTAAACAATGACTGCGCCTCTGCCGGTAAGTATCTTGAAGATAATAAAAAAAAATACGGTTCAAACAGGGAACTGCTCTTTCTCCTGGATTCTGCAATGATACACATGTTGTGCGGAAATTATGAAAAGAGCAATGAATATTTTCATCGTGCCGAAGCTCTTACAGAAGAGTTATGGACAAAAAGTATTACAAAAGAGACTGCCGCATTCCTGTTGAACGATTATACTGTCCCCTATTCCGGAGAGGATTTTGAAAAGGCCCTTATCAAATGCCTTTGGCCGCTATCTCAGCGGAATAATCTATGAGGCTGACAACAATCTGAACGATGCCTATATTGATTATTACAAGGCTTTGCACATATATCAGGATTATGAAGAAAAATACGGCACTCCTGTCCCTTCCATCTTTATGGATGACCTGATGAGAGTTGCCAGGGCAGCGGGCAGAACAAATGAGATCCAGTCCTTTATTGATGAATATGGCGGAGCAGGATGGACCGAAGATTACGAGGCAGGTGATAGGGGATGGATTGTACTGATCCATTTTAACGGCACAGCCCCTGTCAAGAGAAGCTCCCAGATATTTATACCTACCAGAGACGGTCCGGTAGCTCTTGCCTTTCCCGTGTATGATGTATTGAAGCCATCTTGCGCGGACAGCAGGGTCATAGCTGCATCAGATTCAGAACGCATTTTATCTGATACTGAACTTGTGGAAGATATAAACAGTATAGCCTTGAAAAATCTTGATGACAGGAGAGGTCGGATCACATTAAAAATGGCTGCCCGTGTAGCACTAAAACAGATAGCAATTAAGAAAGTCAAGAACAAAGAGGCCAGGCAGCTTCTTAATATTGCCAATCTTTTTATAGAGCAGGCCGACACACGTTCATGGAGGACCCTGCCCGGAGAGATATATCTTGGCCGCCTTTTTTTGCCTGCTGGAAAATATGATATTCATGTCAGTCAGTGCGGTAAAAAAGAGCGATTTGTCGAGACGGTATATGTTAAACCAGGGGAGACAAAGTTTGTCTTATATGAATCAATGTTTTAAGTCGGTTATGGAAGGACCTGTCATTCCCGCAAACAAGGTGCGCCTGCCTGCCGGTAGGCAGGTCGGGAATCCAACGTGTAAGATTCCGGACAAGCCGGAATGACTCAAGACAAACCAGAATAACACTGGTCATGCAGGAATAACACATCCAAAATAAAATGCCAGCCTCCCGCTGGCATGACTGCCTCGGTTTGTGATATTATTAGTGTCCCTTATGAATTAAACAAAGCACACCAGTCTCATTAATATAGACGTACTTGAGAAGGGTAAATCACCAAATATTTTTATTCATCATGGAAGAAAGACTTCAGAAAATAATGTCCAGATGCGGCATCTCCTCAAGGAGAAAGGCCGAAGAAATGATAATGGAAGGTCTGGTAACGGTTAACGGGACACCGGCAACCATCGGCGAAACAGACAAAAGGCCCATGGTCACGGATTACTTAAAAAGACTCAAGGCAAGGGTCTTTCCTGTTGGCCGGCTTGACTTTAATTCAGAGGGACTGCTTTTGCTTACCAATGACGGGGACTTTGCCAATGCCATTCTGCATCCTGCGAAAAAGGTCCCGAAGACATATATGGTTAAGGTCGATGGTGTACTGGATGATAAGGACATTATGAAGCTTGAAAAAGGGATCAGGCTTGATGACGGCATGACAGCACCGGCAAAGGTGAGGAGAGTGCAAAAAAAGACAAAGGCAAATTCCTGGATCGAGATGACCATATATGAAGGCAGGAAGAGACAGATAAGAAGGATGCTGGAGAGAGTAAAGCATCCTGTCATAAAGCTGGTCCGCACAAGGATCAACGGGCTTGAACTGGGCGGTCTTAAGCCGGGCGCTTACCGGTTTCTGAGCCCTGATGAACTAAAGAAACTGCAAAAGGAAGTAATGGCCCCCAAATAATCCATATTCAGTGTTACAATATTCAATTCAGAAATGAACAGGGAAAGCAGGAAACAATATGAGATCACATTATTGCGGTGAATTAAGCGAAAAAAATATCGGTGATACCGTTACCCTTACGGGATGGACCAATAAATGGCGCGACCACGGCGGGGTTGTATTTATTGACCTCAGGGACATAACCGGAATATCCCAGATCGTGTTCAGCCCTGAGCTTGATGCAGACCTGCATCAGACTGCTCATAAAATCAGGAACGAATATGTTTTGCAGATTGAAGGCGAGGTCAGACAGAGGCCTGAAGGCACGCTGAACACGGCCATTCCCACGGGACAGGTAGAGGTCGTGGTAAAAAAGCTGACCGTGCTTAATGAAAGCATTCCTTTGCCCTTTATGGTTGAAGATGAGACCGATGCCTCGGAATCTCTTCGGTATAAACACAGGTACCTTGACCTCAGAAGACCGGTTATTCAGAAAAACATGTTGATCAGGCATAAAGCGTCCAGGGCCTTTCGTGAATACCTGGACGCAGAAGGTTTTATTGAAATCGAAACCCCTGTACTCACCAGGAGCACCCCTGAAGGTGCAAGGGACTATCTCGTACCGAGCAGGACTAATCCGGGTCATTTCTTTGCATTGCCGCAGTCACCCCAGATATTCAAGCAGATCCTTATGGTCTCGGGACTGGAGAAATATTACCAGATCGTCAGGTGTTTCAGAGATGAAGACCTGAGGGCTGACAGACAGCCCGAGTTTACTCAGGTAGACCTGGAGATGTCTTTTGTACAAAGAGACGATGTTATGGCTGTTATAGAGGGTGTGATAAAAAAGGTTTTTGCCGATGCTATTGGTGTTGATCTGACAGAACCTTTTCAGAGGCTTTCCTATCATGAAGCAATGGACAGGTATGGATGTGACAAACCTGACCTCAGGTTCGGACTTGAACTGAAAGATGCAAGTGACATAATTAAAGATTGCTCCTTTAAGGTATTTCTTGATACTGTTTCAAAAGGGGGAATCGTTAAGGGCTTTAATGCAAAGGGATGTGCAGGTTATTCCAGAAAAGAACTTGATGACCTGACAAAGGATGTGCAGGGGTATGGCGCAAAGGGCCTTGCATGGATGAAGGTCAAAGCACATATTGAGTCACCCATTGCCAAGTTTTTTCCTGAAGAAGTTTTGAAAGCACTTGTCAAAAGGTTTGAAGCTGAAGAAGGGGACCTCCTTGTCTTTGTTGCTGATAAGCAGGATATTGCCAATGACTGCCTTTCCAGGCTGAGAAACGAGATGGGGAAGAGGCTGGCCCTGATCAAAGAGGGTGATTATAAACTCGTCTGGATCACTGATTTTCCTCTATTTGAGTGGAACCCTGATGAGAAGAGATATGAGGCCATGCATCATCCCTTTACAAGTCCCATGGAAGAAGATTTTGATAAATTTTTATCTGAAGACGCCGTAGGGGCGAACGGCCGTTCGCCCCTGCATGAGCTACGTGCACAGGCCTATGATATTGTTTTGAACGGCTATGAAATAGGCGGCGGCAGTATTCGTATTCATAAGAAGAGTGTCCAGGACAGGATGTTTCAGTTACTTAATATCTCGGGTGAAGAAGCCAATGAAAAATTCGGGTTTCTCCTTGAGGCCCTTGAGTATGGTGCCCCTCCTCATGGAGGCATTGCCCTGGGACTTGACCGGATCGTGATGATACTTGCCAATGCACAATCAATCAGGGACGTGATTGCCTTCCCCAAGACCCAGAAAGCGGTCTGTCCATTAAGCAATGCCCCCTCAACTGTTGATGAAAAACAGCTAAAGGAATTAAGCATCAAGCTTGATATTGTTGAGTAGCAACTGCCGGATATATCATATTATTTTGCCCTATCATATCCATGCTATTCATGTACATAATATCATGGAACTCGTTCAACCAGGATCGGTTTAATATTGAATTTCTTTTCTATGTCTTTTAGCAAATCATGCCCCTGCTCGGATGTCTTGATATCTGGTATCCGCAATTTATAAAAATCATTTAGAAAAAAAAGATATGCTGCAGGATAATCCTGTTTTAATTGTGATAACATGCCTTGTGCAATGTCAGGATCTTTAAAAGATGCAACCTGAATGTAATATTTATTTTCTCCTGTTAATTCTTTTATATGCACAGGCAGCTTTTTATCGGGTTCTTTTTCCTAAATGTTCTCCTCTGACTTTTTAATTACATTGCTCTTCTCAGCAGAGAGCAGTTGAGCAGAACTATCAACTGTTGAATTATCTCTGTTGTGTATAAGACCATTCTTGTTTTTAGATACATTATGCATGTTGTCCGCATTATTTCTCTCTATTGATTGGATGGATGTAGTTGCCGGTTTACTGGATTTATCTTCTAAATTCTCTATCACCGCAGGCAGGAACACTACAGCAGCCGTCGTTGCAAGTATTACCGCTGCTATATATACCCCGCGGTATGTGCTTCTGTATCTATTACGTATTCTGGAAATTCGTTTTTTACCCAATCCATTCCCGGTGTCCCTGCTTTGAAACAGGGAGAGCTCAGGCACATTGCAGCTATCAGATATTATTTGTAACAGTATCTTTTTATGCTTTTTGTTATCATCACAAAACTTTACCCCGGCCGAACTTTTGATATCTCTCTGTTCCTGCCATATAACATCTCCGAGAAAAGAAATCATGGAATTGCTGGACTGATGTTTTAATTTAAACTGCAATCTTTGTCCTGGCTCAAGAGCAAAATTCTGGAAGGTAAAGCTTAATCCTTCGCATGAAATATCCCTGGTCAATCCCAATTACCTGTTGGCCTCATTAAAATAAAGTATACACATGTTGGCAGAACCAGAGCGGCTTATATCGATTTGAGCGGAATCAGGTATAGTGTTATTCATGAATATCTCTCGTTTCCCGGTTAATTATTTGTCTAATTGAATATTTTACATATATTACACGCAATACTCTATTAAAAAATGACAATGGATGTACCCGCATATGCTAGCCTGATTATTCATAAATATCTCCACCTGCCAATAGCAACCTTGCATTTTATTGCAAAAAAATTATAAAACATTTAGAGTATTGTGCGAGGAGGTATTTATGAAAAAATATGTATTTTTCTTTATTACAATTCTATTAACACTGGTTTTTTCTCATTATTCCCATGCGTTATGTGTAAATGTTCCTGAAGCCAACCTGAGAAGCGGGCCAGGAACCAAATTTGAAAAGACATGGGAAGTTTTTAAATACATGCCCTTTAACAAGCTGTCCAAGAAAGCCAACTGGTATAAAGTCAAAGATGTTGATGGTGATGTTCACTGGGTATACACCAAACTGGTTACCAGCAAAATTAAATGTGCGGTAGTCAAGGTCGATAAGGCCAATGTCAGAAGCGGTCCTGGCCAGAAATACAGCAAAACCTCGATGAGTCCAGCTCTCAAATATGATTCCTTCAAGGTGATCAAAATACAGGCCCCCTGGGCAAAAGTAGTGGATGAGTTCGGTGACTCAGGGTGGATATTCAGAAAACTGCTCTGGATTCAGTAAATTCGTAAAAACTGTTTCATTAACTTTCAATAACAGGGGGAACAATGTTTAATAAAAAAGACCCATCTGCCGAAAACCCGGGCTTCAATGATGTTCGGCCTTCCGAAGTAAAAGAGCTTGACGGTAAACCTTCCAATACCATTCTCAAAGGAAATAAACTCATGGGTGATATTAACATCATCTGTGACCTGGAATTGAGCGGAGACATTGAAGGCAGCATAATTTCAAAAACAGATTCAAATATTATTATTATGGGCAGCTGCAGCGGCGACATCGAGACAAAAGGCGGAAAGGTTGATATACAAGGCTCCATGCTCAAGGGTAATATCAATGCCGGAAGTGATGTGAGAATTACCGGAACATTTAATGGTGGTGACGTCGTGTCTGAAGGCAAAATATATATCAATGGTGAATTTACAGGAAAACTGGAAGGCAAAGAGATTGAAATAGGGCCAGATGCAAAGGTCAAAGGGGAACTGTTATATAGAGAAATTATATCGATTGCCAGAGGCGCTGCAATAGAAGGTCAGGTCTTCCAATCCCAGCAGGAACTGGTTCTTTTAAAGAGTCCCCAAGAGGAAAAAAAGACAAAAGAGAAGGAAGTTAAAA
>CALZJD010000041.1 GCA_945787795.1 Thermodesulfovibrionia bacterium
GCTGATGCAGAATTGTCGTTTTACCGTGAAATGGCTGAGCTGACCAGGAGTTTTATTCAAACAGATATGAAGAACATAGAAGCTTATATATCAGCTGCTTAATAAGAAACCAGCATGAATATATGATGATGTAGTTATTGTTTTCCCTGCTCAGTACATATCAGACGTATGTATTTACATATGTCTGTGTTTCAGTATGCAGGACATTCCGCTGCCCTGATAAATGTAATTTTTCACCTGAAGAGGGAGAATTGGCATGAAAGAAAAGGCAGTATGTGCAACAGGCCGTAGCAGTCTCTACGGCTTCCTGGCAACATTATTTCGTGAAAAAATCACAATGAACCAGCTGTACCAGTTAAAAACCCGGGCCTTTATAAAGGTATTATTTTAGCCGGAAAGCCAGTTTTATGATGCATTACTTGATACACCAGAGGAGCAGTTCATTGACGATCTCGCGGTAGAGTATGAAAGACTCTTTCTTGGGCCGGACAAGCAGATTTCTCCTCATGAGTCAGTACACCACAAAAGAGATAATGGTGACCGGGGTAAGTCAACTGTTGAAGTCAGGACATTTATTGAATCAGCAGGACTGGAGAATTTAGCTGTATACTCAGGATTACCTGATCATGTAAGTGTAGAGCTGGAGTTCATGCAGCAGGTAACCGGTCGTGAGGCGCAGGCCTGGGAATCAAATGATATCGAGGGAGCCCTCTATTGCCTCCATACGGAGAAGAAATTTCTCGATGAGCATATTATGAAATGGATCCCCCTTTTCTGTGACAAGGTTATACGTGCAGCAGAACTGACCTTCTATAGGGAGATAGCTGAATTAACCAAAAGTTTTTTAGAAATTGAGATTTATGAAGTAAATAAAACCATATCCTGTGTAAATGTCAAATAATTATGTTCATATAAAATAAATATATTTATATGTTATGTCTCCAGTTTATGAAAATATGTTTTTTATTATTCTGGATAAGTAGAACTTCTTACTCCTTTAATATTCCTCTTGTTTTGTAATTATGAAATTTGCGGGTTAAGGATATGATCCGTGGAGTGACAATTATTGCCAGCAGGGTCAATTTACGTTATACATTTATAGTAATTCCAACTATATATTACAATAAGGATTATATCTGGAAATTGATTCTTATCTGATTTAATTCATTAAATATAACAAGTTATCTTTCATACCTCAACTAAATAAAATCCTTTCGCATGCGTGGCATCCAAGTTGCTGTAATATGATGTGCTACATACATTAAGAACATTTGGGGGTTACAATGAAAAATGACATACATTCAGGAGAACATGCCCGATCATCTTTTCTGATGACGAAAGTGCGCCTTGTTGCCGGATTTACGCTGGCTCCTACAATTGGTGCCCTGGGATTTTATATCCTGATTAATGTACCATTATTATTCGGTTATGAACTTAGAGGGGTTTCTCTCTCAACGAGCCCCTCGTTTCTCATCGGGGGCCTCATGACAGCGGGAACACTCTTTTACGCGCCTGCTGTCATCATAGGTCTCATAGTAATGATCCTCATTCACAGGTATCGGTCATGGAATTTTGTAAACTGTATTGGAGGAGGGCTTATAAGCGCTCTTGTTCTTTCAATCTGTTTTATGGCACTGCTGCTGATTATCGGATCAGGGATTGATGTCGCAGGAGGATCGGCTTTAATGATGTTTGGCCTGATAACAATACCTTCAGTCTTCTCTGGCATGTCATTCTGGGTGTTGGTAGGTTACCGGAATGGAGACCTTGAGCAGTTTTTTGCTCTTCATTCAGATCAGAATCAGCAGCCTGTCAGTGCAGGACATGCTGGTGATATGTTAATATCATCACCTGTACAGACCGGGAAAAGTGACGATAATTATATTATTAAAGGCTAATTGATACCATAGAATGAAACAATGATCAGTCTTTTGTATGTTAGTTACCTCTCTGTAACAAAGTGTAAGTTAGTAGACAAATATATATCTGTAGTGCAAAAATAGTAACACATCAATAAAGTTCCTGTAAGATACAGGAATTTTATATTTCGGCACAGTTGTTATATATTCCGTTAGAATTAAATCTTATAAAAGGGCTCGAATAATGAAAAAAGTAGTTCTTCTCATTCTCATTATTGTTGTTTGTATTGTTGTTGCTGCCATAGGCTCGTCAGAATGGTATACAAGTCAACCGGATTTTTGCGGGTCCTGTCATATAATGAAGAATGCGTATAACACCTGGGGCAGTTCCAAACATAAAGATGTAAAGTGCGTTGAATGTCATTATGCCCCTGGAGAAAGCCACGCTCTTAAAGCCAAGTTTAAGGGATTGGGACAGCTGTTCACATATATCGCTACCGAGGAGAACAAGGTGAGGAAGCCGACAAGAATTAATGATCTCAGCTGTACTACGTCCCAATGTCATCCTGAACAGCAATTAGAAGAAGATAAGGTTGTTTTCAGGGAAAGAATTTTATATATTCACAGGACACATTTTGATAAAACAATCGAAGGACAGAAGCTTCATTGTGATACCTGTCATCAGCATGTAAGGGCTGAAGAGCATTTTCAGGTTCCCAAGGTGGCATGTTTCCTCTGTCATTTTAAGAATGCCGAATTCAATGAAGGCAGGGCCAGGTGTTCGCTCTGCCACGAAATTCCGACCAAACCTCTTCAAAAGCAGAAGAAAGAAAATGATACTGATGAAAAACCTGTTACGCATCAGAGTCTTGAAGAGGCAAACGTGCCCTGTCAGAGCTGTCATTTCGAACTGGTCAGAGGCAATGGATGGATCAAGGAAGAGAACTGTTTTCAATGTCATGATATCTCGGAAGAGATGCTTGAAAAAACTCATGAAAGAAAATTAATGCATGAATTGCATGTTACCGGACAGAATGCAAACTGTTTCGACTGCCATGAACCAATTTTGCATCGAAAGGAACAGGCCTTTTTAAATCCGGTAAGAGAGAGCTGCTTTGTATGCCATCCCGACCATCATAAATATCAACTGCTTCTTATTGGAGGAGAAAGAAAAGAAGGTGTCATGCGGACACCAGGCCTGATGTATGATGTCAAGACGAACTGTATAGGTTGTCATAAAGAAGAAAAGACCGTTGATGGGCAAAAGGTACTGACAGGCTCTGCAAAGACCTGTGTTGCCTGTCATACGCCAAAACATGAAGGCATGGTAAAAGAGTGGATAGATAAAGCGATGGAAGAATTGAAGGTTGCCAGGGACATCCAGCTGGAAGCAAAGGCTGCAATTGAAAAAGCAGAGGGCAGGGTATCGAAAGAAAAGCTGGAGGAGGCACGGGAACTGTTTGCAGAAGGGCAGGGGAATGTACAGATTGTTGAATACGGAGGTGGAGTCCATAACAAAAAGTACTCTGTAGTGCTCCTTGATGCTGCCATGAACAATTTTGAAGACCTGATAGATTTACTAAAAGAATAGATTTTAGTAAATAAATACCAAATAACAAGTTTCAAATAAATCAAAAACATCAAATTTCAAATAACAAAAATTTCACTTCTTTTAAGTTGGATCTTCGGTCACTATAATTTGTAATTTACTTTACTATCTCCGTCCCAATACCTTCTTCAGTAAAGATTTCAAGCAGAAGTGCATGGGGAGTGCGCCCATCTATGATGTGGGTTTTTCCGACCTTGCTGCTGATTGCGTTTTGACAGGCCTGGACTTTTGGCAGCATTCCTCCGGAAATGGTACCGTTGGCAATTAGGGATTTTATTTTCTTTGCATTCAATGTTGATATTAATTTATTCTTCTTGTCGAGTATACCCTCGGTGTCTGTCAGAAGAATAAGTTTTTCCGCATTAAGGGCAGATGCGATTTCACCGGCAACATAATCAGCGTTTATATTCAGCGTATCTGTATTCCTGCCCGCGCTTATCGGGGCGATTACAGGGATAAAGCCGCTTTCATCTATGGTTTCCAGTACCCTGGGATTTATCTTTTCCACCTCTCCAACAAGTCCAAGGTCTATGATTTCAGGCACGCCCGTCTCAGGAGAGAGCTTCCGTATGATTTTTTTCTTTGCTTTAATCAGATTACCGTCTTTTCCGCTCAATCCGATAGCCAGGCCTCCATGGTTGTTAATAAGAGAAACGATCTGCTTGTTAATAAGACCTCCCAGCACCATCTCAACTATATCGATTGTTTCCTCGTCAGTTACCCTTTGACCATGTACAAAAGTCGGCTTCTTACCCATCTTTTCCATTATGCTGTTAATCTTGGGACCGCCTCCGTGAACAATAACAGGTTTGATACCAATAAAATTCAGCAGCACTATGTCCTGCGCAAACGCCTCCTTTAACTTCTCATCAACCATGGCAGCACCGCCATATTTGATGACAAAGGTCTTCCCCGAGAACTTGCGTATATATGGAAGAGATTCAATCAGAATATTGGCTTTTTCAATATATTTTTTCATAATAATTTCCTGTTGCAGATTCAATTATACATCATTAATTATAAATAATTAATGTGAAGATTCAAGGATTCGAGGGGTCGAGGGTTCAAGGGAACTACTGAATTAAAGCAAATATGTGTTCAAGTCTATTTCTCCCCCTTTGGAAAAGGGGGAATAAGGGGGATTTTATAATAGTAACATCTATAACCCTGGAACCCTCGACCTCTCGAATCCTATTCTTTATTAATCCCCATCAACTCATCGATCTTCGCACCAATATCATCAGACTTCATTATTGCAGTTCCAACGAGAATGGCATCTGTCCTTGACGACTCAATTAATTCAACATGCTCTCTGGTGCTTATCCCGCTTTCACTCACCACAATCCGGTCTGCAGGGATGTCCCTGAGCATTTCAAATGTCATGTTAAGGCTGATCTCAAGGGTCTTCAGGTTTCTGTTGTTGATGCCTACTATCTCTGCCCCGCAGTCAAGGGTTACATCCAGTTCCTTCAGGTTATGCACCTCAACGAGACAGTCCAGCGATAGTTCCCTGGACAGACCATAGAGATCTGCTATCTGTGATTTTTCCAATGCAGCAGCTATCAGCAGCATCGCATCAGCACCGTTTGCCCTTGCTTCATATACCTGATACTCATCAAATATAAAGTCTTTTCTGAGTATAGGCTTCTCTGTTCTCTTTCTTGTCTCCTGAAGATTTTTGAGGCTGCCTGAAAAGAAACGCTCTTCAGTAAGAACAGAAATGGCAGAAACCGGTTTTCTGTCATAAACAGACACAATATGAGAGAGGCGGAAATCCTCTCTGATCAGGCCCTTTGACGGAGATGCTTTTTTAAGTTCAGCTATCAATTTGACAGGCCCGTTCTTTTGCCTTTTAATAGCATCGCTAAAAGACCGGACAGGGTCCAAATCATTTATCCTTGCCTTAAGATCTGCCAGAGGAACATTTTTCCTTGCAGTCTCCAGCTCCAGCTTTTTGTTTTCAATAATTTGATTAAGTATGCTCATGATGTAATTTAATAAAGGTATGGATAATTGTTAAGACATTAAAATATTAGATAAGACGTATGCACTCTGTCAAGCTGGGTGCTTTGTGCACTCATCATACCGGGTTATCTCTTCTCATTCCTGCTTCAATTCTCCGAAGTTCTGGAAGGATGGATGACCGGAATCTGTACCTTGTCATTCCGGTAGTCTTTTGAGCTGGAATCCAGTCTTTGTTTGTTAATCTTACGCATCCGTCGTCTGTTAATCGTTGTCTATTGTCCGAAATTCTTTTATGAAGTTCGGGTTACAGATACCAGTTTACGGATCTCGGATTACGGTTATCTTCAAAAATAAGTATCATTTTGTTTTGTTAAAGATTTAATAGTACCCTGCCGAGGGATGTTCTTATTAACAATTACAATCGGTTATGCTGTCAAGAATTATCATCACAGTGTCATGCGCACCAATAATGGTGCATTAATTACTATCACTGCAGCTTCTGAAACTCTTGCCCTGGAGGGTGCAGAAAGAGAAGCTCAAGAATATGCAAAAAAACAGGGTGCAAATGATTACAAAATAGTAGACGGTACACATGTAAAACATGTTGGACCGGAAAGGGAAGGAACAGGAGGTATCATAAAAGGAGTAGCAGATGCTTTGATCAAAAGAGACAAGAGTCAAGATTATAAGTGTACTATGATTATCGAGTTGGCATCATAGGCTATCATTTACAGGCTAATCTTGTTATCGAAAAAAAATTAAACCAAAGAGTACGTTGTGTATCACTCAAAAACTGTGTTTATTAAATAGTCAAAAAATAGAGGCTCGTGCCGACTTGACTGCATATTATTTCTGCCCCCGGCTACATTAACCACGCAGATCAGATGCAATTCAGAATAAAATAAAATCTCACCAGACAGGGCCTTTAGCTTCGTAAAAATCAAGCCTCTCAATAAAGAAGTCTGCTTGTTCTTCTGTCCTTTTTTACTTGAATTTCATATATTGTGGACCCCTCTGACAACCCGACTGGAATCTGTATTCATGTTATTCATAAGTTGGATAATGCAAGATACAGGCCCCGTAGGCTCTTTTTTGCGATGTCGTTTTATGAGTAATTTTATTTAATATCCTCCATAACCATATATATATTAAAGTTATTTTACCAAATTGCCGAAAAGGCAGATAATAACAAAGCGGGCTATTGGCGATATTCCGTATCGTGCTATACAGTTGATTATCCCCTAAAAGGGAGGAAAACGGTTCAATGAAATGTCCAAAATGCAGCCATGAACAAAGCAATACGTTTGAGTGTGAATCATGCGGGATCATTTTTGACAAATTTGCGCAACGTCAAAAGGAACTTGATAGCATGCATGTATCATCATCAGACGATTATGGTCAATCATCAGCATCAAGGGGAAAAGTGTATATATTGGCTGCGGGTGTTATGGGTGTCTGTATATTGATATACATGTTTTTTGCTTCATCAGATACAGATGTTCCATCTAAAGTATTAGCAAATAGAATACCTGATGTCCCCCACTCTGAAAGTCTTATGCATGGTATTGAAAAGCAATTAAATGATGCCCATCCGCCCAAAAACAGTATTGAAAAAGCAAGGAACGCAACAGTGTTTGTAAAAACTGCCTGGAGCATTGGTTCGGGATTTTTTATTGATAAGGACTGCCATATAATTACAAACCGTCATGTAGTGGAATTTGATCTGGATAAAATGACAGAATTACGGGAGAAACTGAGTACTCTGGAGAGCTTTATTGAACACGAAAAAAAATATATTGCCAATATAGAAAGAAGAGCAGCAGGAATACGCGGAGATTCCCCTGAATGGTTTAAAACGGAGTTAATAAACAGAAAAGAGAATTTGACAAAAGCGGAAGATGATTACGAAACAATCACCTCAAACCTGGATGACATTGAGCATGGTTTTACCGGACGAGAGTTTAAAGTTATATTAATTGATGGCACAGAATTTGACGGTATGGATGCTGAATTCAGTGAAAATCATGATCTTGCATTGTTGAACATTTCTGAATCTGATTGTCCCTATATAACTCCAGGTAACTCAACCGAACTTCAGCAGGGAGAAAAAATATTCACTATTGGAAATCCGGAAGGGCTCGCCTATACGGTGACATCGGGAATTTTTTCAGGTTACCGTAACGTTGAAGAGAATACGTATATTCAAACAGATGCACCCATAAATTCTGGTAACAGCGGAGGCCCAATGATTGATGATAAAGGAAAAGCAATAGGCATCAACACATGGGTGCACAGACGGGCAAGAAGTATCGGTTTTGCAATACCTATAGAGACAGCACTTAATGAGTTCAAACACTCAATCAATAACTGAATCTGTCTCAAAATAATATTCTTTCATTATTCCCTATCAGCCTTTGATATCAGACTATGTTGTCAACGAGACAGCTTCACCGTTCCGGTTACGTGTGTTGGATAAAACGTGTGTGGAGTTCACTCTTATAGATCATGAATAATATCTTCCTGTTCCATTAAGTCAATAAATCCTGTCATATCATCTTTATTCAGATTGAAAATATTATAGCAGGCAGGATCAAACTGGTAGCCAGTTTCACTCTGCATTATATCCCTTCCGCACGAATCAACAAGATAGTCTGCAAGATGGACAATGGCTGCATAACTTGCGCTGCTTTGCAATGATGATGGATAATGATGATGTTTTGTGGTGAGCACAATACTTTCGGGGAGATTCCATTGATCTGCCAGCCAGCTTCCCATATCACAGTGATTGAAGTCAAACACCATCTCCTCAGCTGAAAGAACAGGAGATCCCTCCTGAACATACGCAATCACCTGATTGAATTCTTCAGGAAAAAATCTGTTGAGAGCGAGATAGCCAATGTCATGCAGAAGCCCGTTCATGAAGAGCACATCAGATCCTATTTTTTTATTTTCCTCATGTTTGAGGAGTAATCTTTTTAAGAGGAATTTCGTTGTCAGTCCGACGGCAATGGAGTGGTTGAATATTTTTTCGTACGACAGTGCAGCATTTTTCTTCCCGTCACTGAATAAGGTCATTAAGGAAACGCCTAACGCGAGATACTTGACATGGTCAAATCCGATTCTTGATATTGCTTCCATGAGGCTTTTAGCTGACTCACCAAATCCGAAAAAAGCAGAATTGGCGACACTGATTATTCTGAGGGTTATTGCCGGGTCTTTTTCCACCAGACTTACCAGGCTGGATAATGATGTTGTATTATTATCTGTCAGGATAAGAACATTCTGCGCTATCACAGGAATTGTGGGCAGCATGGGTATTTTACGTACCTGCGATTGCAGAGCCTCATTTCGTTCAGCAGCACTTTTGGTATTCATATGAATCCTTTAAATCAGTCCTATTATATTATGTTTCGGCATTCTGTATGGAAAACATTAACCCCTGAATTCGGCTCAGAGGCAGGTATGAAATAATAGGGCATCTATTTTCACAGTTTGTTCATATTTCAAAAATATACTTATAAAACTTGCTTGAACTGTCGAGATTTTATATATTTATTAGTTGATATTGACGATTTGGTAATTTGAAATAATTGAATATAAGGAGGTTATACATTATGACTGATGGAGGCATAACCGCAATAAATGAAAAAGTGCGGGAAGAGAGCGCTTTTGTTCAGAGCATATTATCTGAATTTGGTAAGACAATTATAGGACAGAAGTATCTTATCGAGAGGCTGCTGGTGGCACTGCTTGCAAACGGCCACATTCTTATTGAAGGAGTCCCCGGCCTGGCCAAGACATTATCAGTAAGGGTGTTGTCAGGCGCCATAAAGACAGGATTTCAGAGGATCCAGTTTACCCCTGACCTGCTGCCTGCCGATTTGATCGGAACGCTTGTTTACAATCCCAGGGAAGGAAACTTTACTACAAAAAAAGGGCCTATATTCTCCAATATAATTCTTGCCGACGAGATTAACCGTGCTCCGGCCAAGGTACAGAGCGCTCTTCTGGAGGCAATGCAGGAAAGACAGGTAACGATAGGGCAAAACACATTCCCTCTTGATGAGCCTTTTCTGGTCCTTGCCACACAGAACCCTATTGAGCAGGAGGGGACGTACCCTTTGCCCGAGGCCCAGGTAGACAGGTTCATGCTGAAAATAAACATAACGTACCCCAGTATTGAAGAGGAACATCAGATAATGAAGAACATGGCATTTACTGACAAAAACATTGATGTCAATGCTGTTGTGGAACCTGATGATATTCAAAGGGCCAGACAGGTAGTAAATGAAATATACATGGATGAGAAGATCGAGAAATATATCCTTGACATTGTATTTGCTACCAGAGAGCCTGATAAATATAAACTGGGAGACCTTTCAGACCTGATCCAGTATGGAGCGTCTACCAGGGCCTCCATTAACATGAGCATCGCCTCAAAGGCATATGCCTTTATTCAGGGCAGGGGATATGTAACTCCGCAAGATGTGAAATCAATAGGACCTGATGTATTAAGACACAGGGTGATCGTAAGTTATGAGGCAGAAGCTGAAGAAAAGACATCCGAAGACATTATCAGGAAAATATTTGAGGAGATAGAAGTTCCTTAAGGAAATTAAAAGGCTGATCAAATTCAAGAACTTGTCATTCCCGCAAGCAAAGCGCGACGAGAATCTTCCTGGAGACAGATACCGAACTAGCCGGAATGACAACGTCAAGCCGGAATGACAAGGTTATAGACTGCACCATGATACCAAAAGAAATTCTAAAACAGATCAGACGGATCCAGATTACCACTTCCCGCATGGTGACGGATGTTTTTGCCGGGCATTACCATAGCGTCTTCAAAGGCAAGGGGATGGAGTTTGATGAGGT
>CALZJD010000042.1 GCA_945787795.1 Thermodesulfovibrionia bacterium
CTGCAGGTGAAGGATATGTACGTTTTGCCCTGGTCGAAAATGAACAACGCATAAGACAGGCAACTAAAGGAATTAAAAAGGCAATTAATAAATAACTGCTGATTACATTGGGTATGAAATAAAAAGGACAGTCATCAGGACTGTCTTTTTTATTTGTTATACTCTATAACATACCCCATTTAATAATAGATTCATCACATTAAATGGATTATTGAGTAATGTCTGAATTATTCGGGTTAATTCTTGAATTAATATGATTATTTAGAGCATAATATTTAGTTACAAATTAACATCAAAACAATTTAATTATTTAACTTTTTGAAATTGCATGAAAAACAGAGTTATTAACATCGGCATCATTGGATTTGGCACGGTTGGCGCCGGAACTGCAAGGATATTGATGAAGAGACATAAAGAGCTTCAGGCACAGCTTGGGGTTTCCTTGAAAGTAAAAAACATAGCAGATCTGGACATGAAAACAGACAGGGGAATTAAACTGCCCAGGGGAGTGTTGATAAAAGATGCTCATAAGATATTGAATGATCCTGATATTGATATTGTTGTTGAGCTGATGGGAGGAATTAATCCTGCAAAGGAATTTATCCTTGAAGCGATTAAAAAAGGCAAACATGTTGTTACAGCCAACAAGGCCCTTCTTGCTGAGAAGGGACAGGAAATATTCAGGGCTGCTAAAAGGCAATGTGTGTCAGTAGGATTTGAAGCATCTGTGGCCGGCAGTATCCCGATTATAAAAATCGTTCGGGAGTCATTGATAGGCAATAAAATTGGCAATATATTTGGGATAATAAATGGCACCGCAAATTATATTTTGACAAAAATGACAGAGGAATGTGTTGATTTTGGCAGCACCCTTAAAGAGGCGCAGGATCTTGGGTATGCAGAGGCGGATCCCACTTTTGATATCGAGGGTATTGATTCAGCACATAAGCTTGCAATACTTGCGGCACTTGCATACGGATTACCGATTTCTCTGAATAAAATATATACCCAGGGAATAACAGAGATTACCCCTCTGGATATCGGGTTTGCTTCTGAATTTGGCTTTAAAATAAAACTGCTGGCTATAGCTAAACCTTCAGGAAAAGAGGTTGAACTGAGGGTACATCCTACAATGGTCCAGGAGAGCATGCCTATTGCGAATGTTAACGGCGTATTCAATGCTATTTATGTTGAAGGTGATGCAACCGGCGCTGGACTTTATTATGGAAAAGGAGCTGGAGATATGCCCACGGGCAGTGCCGTTGTCAGCGACATTTCAGATATCGCCAGACACATCAGGGCTGGAGCAGCCGACCGAATGCAAAGCTTTGATATATCAGGCAGGTCAGGTCTGAAAGTAAAGAAGATGGAAGATGTATCGACCTGTTACTACCTTCGAATGTCTGCTATTGACAAGCCCGGAGTTCTCTCAAAAATATCAGGCATTCTGGGTGATAACAATATTAGTATCGAGTCGATGATTCAAAAAGGAAGAAAAAGAGAAAAAGCGGTTTCAATGGTTTTAATGACACACGAAGCAAGAGAAAAGGACATGATGAAGGCGCTGAAGGAGATAAAAAAGTTAAGGGTTGTGTCAGGCAAACCGCTTTACCTGAGAGTTGAAGGAGCTCATGCATAAAATGAATGATGTGAAAATAGATAAGAAACTTGATATAAGAGGTCAGGTCTGCCCCTATACTCTGGTGAGGTCCAAGCTCGGAGTTGAGGCCATTGAAGTGGGACAGATCATAGAAATATTACTTGACTATCCCGAAGCATCGACGAGTATCCCAAAGGCCATGCTTAATTATGGTCACTCAGTCCTCAAAGTGGATAAGATCAATGATAAGGAGTGGATAGTACTGGTAAGAAAAGAGGTAGAAGACTAATGGATTTTACAGAAGAGCAGTTAAAAAGATATAGCAGACATATCATCCTTCCTGAAGTCGGAGGCAAGGGGCAGAAAAAGATATCAGAAGCAAAGGTGCTTATTGTAGGAGCAGGAGGCCTTGGCTGTCCGGTAGGATACTATCTTGCTGCCGCAGGAGTCGGGACCATTGCAATGGTTGATGACGATAAGGTGGAACTGAGCAACCTGCAGAGACAGATAGCACACAGTGTGAAAACTCTTGACGTTTATAAGGCTGATTCTGCAAAACAGACGTTTGAAGCGCTGAATCCCGACGTCAATGTCATTCCCGTTAAGGAGAGATTAAACAGTAAAAATATACTTGATCTGTTCAGGGACTATGACATTATTGTAGACGGGACCGACAACTTTCCCACCAGATATCTTATAAACGATGCATGTGTAATGCTGAAAAAACCATTAGTCAGCGGCGCGATCCTGAGGTTTGAAGGTCAGGTTACGACTATCATGCCTCATGACGGACCATGCTACAGGTGTCTTTTTGAAGAAGCTCCGCCGCCCGGTCTTGTGCCATCTTGTCAGGAGGCTGGTGTGCTCGGCGTTCTTCCGGGAGTTATAGGTGCGCTTCAGGCTACTGAGGTTTTAAAACTGATCATCGGAAAGGGGACTCCCCTTAAGGGTAAATTGCTGATATATGATGCCCTGGGGGTAAACTTCAGAAAAGTGAAAATACCGAAAAATGATGACTGTGCCATGTGCGGCAAGAGTCCGACTATCACAGAACTTAAAGATTCGCCTGAAGAGTATTGTTCGATATAAAATCGTTACTAGTTATTCATTACTCGCAATTGAGAAAGCTAATAACTAATAACCATTAACATTAAGTTAGTTTGGAGGATATTTTTAAATGGGTTTTGTAAAAGGACTGAAATGCAGGGAATGCGCTCGGGAATACCCTGTTGATCCTATTTATGTATGTGAATTCTGTTTTGGACCTCTAGAGGTTCTCTACGATATCGAGAGTATTAAGAAAGTTATGACCAGGGAATTGATTGAATCCCGTCCTCATAACCTCTGGAGATACAGGGAGCTGCTGCCTATAGACAGGGACCCAACCAGCGGCCTTCACTCAGGTTATACCCCTCTGGTCAGGGCTGATAAACTTGCAAAGCACCTTGGAATGAAGGAGCTTTATATTAAAGATGATACTGTCACACACCCCACTCTTTCCTTTAAGGACAGGGTTGTTGCCATAGCTCTTTCAAAGGCCAGGGAGTTTGGATTTGATACGGTGGCCTGCGCATCGACCGGGAACCTTGCGCATTCTGTGTCAGCGCATGGCGCTGCAGGCGGATTTAACCGGTTTATTTTTATTCCTGCCAGTCTTGAAAGAAGCAAGATTATTGCATCTCTTGCATATGAGCCGAACCTGATTGCAGTAGACGGCAACTACGATGACGTAAACAGGCTGTGCAGTGAAGTTGCCAATAAATATAACTGGGCATTTGTGAACATAAACATAAGGCCCTTTTATGCTGAAGGTTCAAAAACGCAGGGGTATGAGATAGTAGAGCAGCTTGGGTGGAAGGCCCCTGATGCTGTTGTTGTACCCTGTGCAAGCGGTTCTTTGCTTACAAAAATATGGAAGAGCTTTAAGGAAATGAAAGAGATAGGATTGATTGATAATCTGAATACCAAAGTGTTTTCTGCCCAGGCAACCGGATGCTCTCCCATTGTCAAGGCCATTAAAGATGATGTTGATGTTATCAAGCCGGTTAAACCTGATACCATTGCCAAGTCCCTTGCCATTGGCAATCCTGCTGACGGTTATTATGCTACAAAGGTTATTAAAGAAACAGGTGGATTCGGTGCGGATGTTTCGGATGATGAGATAATCAGCGCAATAAAGCTGATGGCAAAGACCGAGGGTATTTTTGCGGAAACTGCCGGAGGAGTAACACTGGCGTCTGCCATGAAACTTATAGAAAGCGGTCATATCGACAGGGATGCAGTGACTGTCCTTTCAATAACCGGTAACGGTCTTAAGACCAAAGAGGCCATTGTCGGTCACACTGTTGAGCCTCATCATATTGATCCAAATATGAAGTCATTTGAGGAGATACTGAAAAAGATCAACGGATAAAGTCAGTTCATAGTTATTAGTTAATTGTTAATAAATATTATCAAAAATATACCATTTAACTAATAACAATTCATTAGTAACTAATAACTATTCACTAATAACAAATAACAAGTGACAATTAACGGTTTTTTAAAAGGAGGTTTATAGATGGCAGTCAAAGTCAAGATTCCTGTACCTCTTCAGAGGCTTACCCAGGGCAAGGAGGAAGTAGAAGGAGACGCAGGGACCATTATTTCTCTGATTAATAACCTTGATCAGAAGTATCCCGGTCTTGGAGAGAGAGTGTCTGAAGGGGGCAAGTTGAGAAGGTTTGTGAATATCTATGTTAATGAAGAAGATGTTAGATTTATGAAAAATGAGGAAACAGAAGTAAAAGACGGCGATGAAGTGTCTATTGTCCCGGCAATAGCCGGAGGCTGTTAATTGATACCTGTAAATACGCCCGTACGGGCAGATTGTACTCTGATCTCAGATAACATTATATATTGTAACGAGGGGGAGTGAAATGAAAAAGAGAGTTAAACTGACCTTTCCGCAGGACCTTATAAAAGAGCCGGTAATTTTTACTATGGCCCGTAAATTTGACGTGATACCGAATATAAGAAGGGCACGCGTAACAGAAACAGTAGGAGAGATGATCCTTGAGGTTGAAGGTGAAGATGAAAATGTCGAAAAGGGGATAGAGTCTTTGAAGCAGCAGGGAGTGGATGTTGAACTTGTTGAAGGTGACATACTCGAATAATATGGGATTATGGAAAGGACTTATTGAACAATACAGAGAATATCTTCCTGTAACAGACAAGACCCCTGTTATAACACTTAATGAAGGCAATACTCCTCTTATCAGGGCCTATCATGCAGACGATGTGGTCCAGGAGGATATCGATCTATACTTCAAGTTTGAAGGTGCCAACCCCAGCGGTTCTTTTAAAGACCGCGGCATGACCATGGCGATCTCCAAAGCAGTGGAAGAGGGTTCCAGGGCTGTGATCTGTGCATCTACAGGCAATACCTCTGCATCTGCCGCCGCATACTCTGCCAGGGCCAAAATCGGTGCAATCGTGATAATTCCTGAAGGTAAAATAGCGATGGGCAAACTTGCCCAGGCAATGATACACGGTGCCATGGTCGTCCAGATCGATGGTAATTTTGATGATGCGTTGAATATTGTCAAGGAGCTTGTTGAAAAGCACAAGTTTGCAATGGTCAATTCCATTAATCCATATCGTATTGAGGGACAGAAGACAGCTGCCTTTGAAGTGTGTGATCAGCTGGGCAGCGCTCCTGTGTATCATGTGATGCCTGTTGGCAATGCCGGCAATATAACTGCTTACTGGAAGGGCTATAAGGAGTATCATGACAGGGGAAAAATTGATTCATTGCCGGTAATGCTTGGATTCCAGGCAGCCGGGGCCGCACCCATTGTAAATGATGCGCCTGTTTCAGAGCCTGAAACTGTTGCTACTGCAATCAGGATAGGAAATCCTGCGAGCTGGAAAGGGGCTGTTGCTGCAAGGGAGGAATCAGGCGGAAGAATTGAATCTGTATCTGATGAGGAGATTCTTTCCGCGTACAAATTTATAGCATCAGGTGAGGGTGTCTTTTGTGAGCCTGCATCAGCCGCGTCTCTGGCAGGTGTTATAAAACTATCCAGAGAAGGATTCTTTAAAAAGGGCGATAGAGTTGTCTGTACTCTTACCGGTCATGGTCTTAAAGACCCTGACAATGCCATTCAATTATCAGACCAGCCTGTCAAGGTGAAAGCGACCATCCCGGCAGTTGAAGAAGTATTAAAAGGCTGTTGTATATAATAGCTGTAAAAAAAGGACAGGTATAATCTCGCCGTATCTTATCTTATAGCTAATGAACTCATCTAATATTACTTCACATCCCATATGGATACATAACCTGAGTCCAATCATTTTTGAAATGGGACCTCTGCAGCTCAGGTATTATGGAATATTATTCTCACTCACTATTTTGATAGGGTTTTATTTCTGGTACAAGCAGGTTCTACGCAGCGGACGTGATGAAAATGCTGCCTATGCATTTTTGTGGATGGGAGTAGCAGGTGTTGTCATAGGGTCACGACTTGGTCATGTCCTGTTTTATGAACCGGGCAAATTCTTTCAAAACCCATTACATATTTTGTATGTCTGGAAGGGCGGTCTGGCAAGTCATGGAGCAACCATAGGAATTTTGATAGCGCTGTGGATATATTCACGAAAATATAAAATGGCAATGTTAGAGACATGTGACCGTTTCTCCATGTCTGTTGCAGTTGGAGCAACTCTTGTTCGTATCGGTAATTTTTTTAATTCTGAGATAGTGGGACGTGCCACAGACGTTCCCTGGGCCGTTGTCTTTAAGAGATATGACCGCATGATGGGATTGCCGCCAACTGCAAGGCATCCTTCCCAGTTATATGAGGCTTTCATGGCAATTCTGATATTTATCGTGCTTTATATAACTGACCGTAAACTCGGGGAGGAACGTCCTCCGGGATTAATGTTCGGGATTTTCATGGCAGGGTATTTCACACTCAGGTTTTTTGTTGAGTATTTCAAGGAATACCAGACGCTAAGTTCATCCTTCCCGTTTACCATGGGGCAGCTTCTCTCTATTCCCTTTGCTGCCGCAGGGTATATTATTCTTATCAGACTTTATTTGAAAAAAATATAATATGAGATATTCATCGGACACTTCTTATCTGAAGCATTAACTAAATTGAAACGGAGAATGCTTGTTATTTAATATGTAAAGTCTCTCCCGTATTTGGTATATCATCGATAGTCGCTGATTTCACCGTATCAGGTGTGATGGCATATACAGTCTTGTCAACAAAGAGCCCCCTGGTCCATGCGTAATACGTGTCAAATTGTGATGTGCTGCCGGATGTTGATATTCTCCCGAGAAAAGAAAATCCATCATTGCTGTTTACTGTATAAACATATAACCCTGAAAACGTGTGGATGCCATGGCCCCATGGTGCCTGCGGTTTTCCCTGATGTTCATAAAGATCCACCGGAATGGCAAGGAGATTTTTATCCGCCCAGTATGTAAAGGCTTTATGGTTATGAAGGGCTCCGGATTCAGTGCCGCGGTCACCGATCATTTCCTTATGAAGTAAGACCGGGTCTTTAAAATCAGTTATATCAAAGATGGACAACTGAAGGCCCTGGTAATACGACCATGACTCATAAGGTATGGCGTCCTTGCCGATAGTCAGCAGATGCTTATCTCCCAGAGGATGAATATAATCTGAATATCCCGGCACTTTCAGTTCTCCGATCAGTTGGGGATTTGCCGGATCAGAAAGATCAAGCGTAAAGAGAGGATCAACTTTAACAAAAGTAACCAGGAATCCTCTATCTCCAATAAAACGCGCAGCATAAAGGTGTTCACCGGGAGCAAGGTTTTCCAGCCTGCCTATAATAGTAAGCTTGTTCTCTTCTTCTTTCAGACAATATACATTGTTGCTTTCACCTCCTGAATCAGTGCTCCAGCTCCAGGTCGATGTGGCAACCCGTAAAATGTTCTTAAACTCTCCAAAAGAAAACTGGTTAAGGATCGATCCCGGTACACGACCACTTCCTGAAAACGATACTTTATCTCCGGAGAGATCAAATTTATGAATGGATGTCTGGACCGCACTCATGATATTTTCATCAGATACATTATAGTTCCATATTTCCGATGCCAGATAAAGTGAAGCTGTTGATGCGTAAACATGCCGTGCGTCGAGGATCGCACCTGCAGAATTATGAGGGCCCCCCGGATCGTTCAAATCCAGAGACACAATGCTCACCACGTTAGCACCCTGTGGATCGCCCGGCCTCATAAAATCCTCAGCAGACACAAGTAATCCGGAATCAATAATTTCCCCATTTTTATCAATCAGGTCAAATGACGGTACCAGGTCTTTTAAGGGTACGTCTTCAAGAGCAGCTATATTACGCTGAATAACATCACTCATTTCGTCCTGCGTTTTGTCATAATAATACTCAAGAGGGGGGAGGATTGGCCGGAATCTGCTTATAATGTGCAGCAATCCATTTATCAGCCGCGAAGAAACAAGGGTGCCATCATAGACCAGGTTTTTTATTGGTTCGGGTTTTGAGGGATCAGTAATATCTATAACCATGATGCCTGTACGATTTTGACCATACCAGCATGGCATGCCTGATGAGAACGCAGGCAAAGGTCCACCACCGCCTCCTTCAGGCATATCTCCGCACCAGTAATCATTCTTGTCATCAGTAGGCTGATATAATGCAACAAGTGTGGACTTATACAGATACAAAGAATCGACATTTTCACCAATTGCAAGTTCCGCAGCTACACTCATGCCGTTATCAGACTCAAGTTTAATGATCTTAACTTTCCGGTCCTGAGCAACGTACAGAATATTACCATCAGTTTTTATTTTGTCAGATTCATCGACACCTGACTCCTGCACGTTTGTGTCAGAATGTCTTTGCGAGCCATCTGAATTTCCCTGGCCCTGACTGCTGTCTCCGGGAACAGGGCTGTTGTCTGCTTCTGCACCTGCCATATCAAATGACGTCTCAACAACTGCTGAAGCAAACTGGTCTTTTATATAATTTTCCAGATCGGCATCATCAGCAAATACCTTCATCGTGCCGGGCTTGTCTGATCCCGGGCCTTCTATGTCTGGATTAACGCCTTCTTCTGTTGTGCCGCAGGAAATGATAATGAGTGACAATAATACGAAAACAGACAAAATTTTGATTAATTTCATATTATATCCCCCTTATTGAACATACATACCCGAAAATACCGCTTTGTCATATAAGGCATGACTAGGCCCGTATGAATAAAAAAACATCTTAACTATAAATTTCTTTAAAAACGAATCTGTTATTAGTATGAAATAATTATCATGGTTAGGCAAGAAAAAAATACTCAAATTATAGTTATCATCCCAGGGTTCTCATGTGTCCGGATATTATTGACAACTTTCATTTTCATATTCAGAGGACTCTGTTTCATTCTCATTTCCACATCTTAAGGGCTTATTAGTGTTATCATGTTTATGAGTTCCATCATCTGTTAGATAGTAAATATAATAAACCCAAGTCATTAACATCACAAACAAGACCACAAACAATATTTTTTCCATGGGATTATGCTCCTTTTCCTGTGTATTATGTATCGTATATTCATAATTAATACGTTATTACTTAATTAATATTTAATATGTGATTCAACTCACAATTTAAATAAACAAACAATAAGCAGATGAACGGAAAATCGGATCCTTTACTTTTTCCTTGATGTTATTGATAATTATTTGAGGTTGTGGGAGCAGCAGCCGGAAATCATTGAGAGACAGGAAAAAGCATGTTACTATGTACCACGCATGCAGGTTTACACGGATACCTGTTTAAATCAGAGAGAGGAGCAGGGCGCTGATGATAAAGGTGCATTTTATTAAGACATTATATGCAATTACTATCGCCATTATTGCTCTTTTTTTACCCTGTCATGCTGAGCTATCGGGTATCCAGGAGAATCTGGCCAGAGACCCGTTATCGACACAGGCTGTCTCAGAATCTGATGAAGACATCTCTGCTCTGGAACGAAGGATAGGAGAGGAAGAAAAGATATACGGCAGTTCCATTCTCCTGGCACCACACAGGCAGAATTATTTTCTTGTCATAAATTACAATAATGATCCGAATACGGAAATTTATGCAGATACCGGTCAGGATGCACCAAAAAATTATGAGGCAAAATATCAGATAAGCTTCAAGGTCCTGACATGGAATAATATATTTGGGGACAATGGTGACTTATTTGTAGCATATACACAGCGTTCGGTCTGGCAGCTTTATGATCAGGCACTTTCTTCACCATTCAGAGACACCAATTTCGAACCTGAGGTGTTTATGAAGTTTGATACTGACTTCAACATAGCTGGACTGAAGAACCGATTTTTCATCATCGGTTTCAACCACCAGTCAAATGGAGAGGGCAAACCGCTTTCACGAAGCTGGAACCGTATATATTCCTCCTTTATTGCTGAACGGGGAAATCTTGTCCTTATACTGAAACCGTGGTACCGAATCCCTGAGAAAAAGGAAAATGATGACAACCCGAATATTGAAAAGTATCTGGGTTATGGTGAACTCATTGCCGCATATCATATGAAAGGACACGTCTTTTCGTTCATGCTCCGCAACAATCT
>CALZJD010000043.1 GCA_945787795.1 Thermodesulfovibrionia bacterium
TGAATGTAATATCCTGTCACGGTCACGCTGAAAACATGTCCTTATCTCTTCTTCTTTTTCCCTCCTCTTTCTGCCTTTGCTTTCAGAGCTGAGACATGCATTGGGATGGAGGGTGTTTTTTTCTATCTCTTCTGTCTGCCGGCGGATTGATAATTTATGTTTGCTCATTATTTATGAAAAATGCAGTTGAATAAGCCTTTACAAAAGCTATTTCCGGGCAATGACTAAAACCCCGTCTGTTACCGCTTTTTTGCTGACTTTTTTAAATCCTGCTTTTCTGAACCATGTACTCATCTCTCCGGGTGAATATGTACGGCCGCCCGAAGTGTTAACCAGCATGTTAATGGTAAAGAGCGAACTGTACACAGGGCTGGTCCTGTCTTCATTTATCATGAATTCATGTATGACGATCCTGCCCTGTTTGGACAGGGCTTTTTTACATTTCCTGATCAGGTCCATATTGACCCTGTCTGAGAACATATGCAGAATCTGACTTATCAGGATGAGGTCATAATTTTTTCCAATATCATCCTGAAGAAAATCACCGCCCATATATGTGATGCTGTTTTTCCCAAGGCCTGACTGCTTTGCCACTTTTCTTGCTATGTTCATGGTTTCAGGCAGATCAAACAGGGACACGTCCAGTCCTTTTTTTGCCATCTCAATGGCATACGTACCAGGACCGCCACCCAGGTCAAGCGCCTTATGAACGTTCTCCAGTCCGATACCTCTAATAATTTCTCCGGTTTTAAGGACTGCGAGGTTATGCATTCCCAGGATAAAGGCCGTATGGTTTCTCGGGCTTATTGATGGTTTGCCTGTTTTTACAATTCTGTCCAGGCTGGCCCACCTGTCCCATATCATCCCTGAATGACTGATTATGTCACCCTGGTAGTATTTCTTCCCTGAAACAAGCATGCGCGAAGCTATGGACCTGTTTTTATACTTTCCGTTCTTTTTATTCAGGAGCTCCATACCGGTAAGGGCATCCAGCAGGATCTCTGTGGCCCGTATGTCAGTCCTGATTTTTCGGGCCACTGCAGTGGCGGTCTGTTCTTTTTCCAGAACATCAAAGACCCGGTACGTATTGGCAGTAATAAGCACCCTGGCAGATTGAAATCCTCCTGACAATCGCCTGATTTCCTTTGCCTGTTCAAGTATATTTGGCATAACTGTTTAACAAACCCGTCTGTACAGGACAGGAGATGAAGATGTGCAGTTAATAAAATTTAAAGCTGTGTTTTTAAGCGTCGAGCCCCATTTTTTTCAGGGCCTCATCTCCCACGTCTTTTGCTGCAGGGGCATCCTCAGGGAGATACAGCATGACCCCGCCTTTGACCGGCCTGATCACGATATTGCCTTCTCCTGCCATCTTGTTTGTTGCGGCAATCGGATCGGCGCCGTCAAAATACTTTTTAAAGGCGTTGTTAAAACCGGAATAGACGGTGTGTATACCCTTATAATCGTCTTTCCTGAGGCTGACTACCGCCTTTTTTATGAACTCTTCATGGGTCAATTTCTCTGTCATAAAGCCCTCCTTCAATTAAGGTTATATGCAACAGATGTTATTCAAGCAGCGATGCTTCCTTTTCTGCTGTTCCGTTATTGTCACTGATCATCTCCTGCTTTCTGAGCTCTTCTATTTTATGCAAAGGCTTTTCAAGCATATTGGTCCTTGTTGTGTCCAATGCAACATATTCTTTTTTTGCTGAATCCAGTCTATCACCCATGACCCTGAACCTTTCCTTGTAGTTCTCCCACTGTTTTAAAAACTCTCCCAGCAGCTTCAGGATCTCTGATGCGGTTTGATCAAGGTTGAAGTTTTCAATGGACTGCCTGATTACGGCAAGGACGGCATAGAGGGTGAAGGGTGAACAGAGCACAACCTTCTTTTTCAGGGCCTCATCCATGATCGCTGTGTCAGACTCATTTATGAAACTGTAGACCTGTTCATTGGGAATAAACATCAGTACATAATCAACCGTGTGGTCAGAAGGATTAATATAGTCCCTTGTCGTAACCTGTTTGAGCATCGTTCTTGTGTTCTTCAGCAATTCATCCCTGTAGCGTTTTCTATCATTATCAGAGCGGGCATCGAGGTAATGAACATAATTGTCAAGAGGAAACTTGACATCCATATTGATTTTAAGATTATTCGGCATGAGGAAGGTGAAGTCAGGCCTTCCGGATGAGCCTTCAAGGGTCTTCTGTTTCAGGTAATTGACCCCCTCGATCATGCCGACAAGGTTGATAATGTCCTCGGCCATGCGCTCACCCCACTCGCCCCGTTTCTTGGAGCTGGCAAGGGCCTGCTTAAGATGGTCTGTTGTGTCCTTAAGCTTTGATGTAATGTCCTCGTGCTTTTTAATAAGAGTGGAAACCTCAACATTCCCCCTGCTTACATCTTCAATTTTCTGCTTTACGTCCACAAGAGTTTTGTCCATTGAATGGAGGGTCTTGTCGATCAGTTCTTTTTTGCTTGCAAGTTCCTTTGTTCCCTCAACACTCTGTGACTTGAGCTTTTCCTCTGCAAGTTTTAAAAATTCTTCTGAGTTTTTAGACAGGGCATCCAAAGACAGGAAACTGAATTTATCGACCAGTTCTTTTTCTATGTTCTGGAAGTTTTTTTCCGCCTCAAAATATTTTGCTTCAAGTGCAGCCCGGCTCTGTGACTCATTACGGAGGTCATCATGTGTCCGGCCCAGTTCTTCTGTCTTCTGCTCTATCTGCTGTCTCAGCTCATTATTAACTGCCTCAGCGCTTTGTGATCTGCTCTCCTGCTGGGCAATCTCTCTGGTAAGTCGAGACGACACAAAGAACCATGCAACCAGTGCTCCCAGCGCGATACCACTTGCCGCCCCTATTATTAAATATCCCAATGCTTCTGAAGTTATCATTTCAGGTAGTGCCTGTTTATAACCTGCTCATTTTATTTTTGTCATGCCCAAAGCCTGTCTGCCGGGCCGGAATGACATTCCTTCACTCTGCATTATTGGATACACTCTCATGTATCATTTTTGGCTTTATTATCCAGTCAGTTGACCAGTGCTGCTCATCGTCTCTTCGGAGACACACGATACACCCCGTCTCAAAATGAACTGCTTTTTTCTCTTTATTTCCGCACAGGAGCAATGAAGCCAGTTTTGCCATGTGGGGCAAGTGTCCCACAAGCATTACATTCTTAGTAATGTCATTTATTCTTGATAACCAGATTTCAGGGTCATCCATAGGCGACAATCCATCTGCCTCTGTCACCTTGTGTTCAATTTTTAAATGAGTTGCCAGGACCTGTGCTGTCTGAAGCGCTCTTTTTTTACCGCTGTGAAATATCTCATGTACTCTCATATTCATTCCGGATATAAATCGGGCAATTCCTTTGATATCGTCCATACCTTTCTCTGAGAGACCACGGGACGGGTCAATATCCTCAGTTACTGCTTCTGCATGCTGTACCAGATATATATACATAGTTACTTATATATGAATAATGGATTGATAATACTCTATGTGAACAAACTTGTAAATAAAAAAATCTCTCAATTACAATGGTTAAAGAGACTCATATACCCATACTTTACCGCCTGAACGGGTCTCATCTTTTCTCATTACAAGTCGTTTTTTATGAAGGTTAAGCAGTCTTGTCCCGCTTGTATTTGATTCAAGGCCCATTGCCTCGGAGAGGTCTTTGGCCGCAATTTTACCATTCATTATTATATGTTGCAGCGTTTCTCTCAGGTAGTTATTCAGGCTGCCCATAAGTGTTTTTTCACCGTTCCGCATCTCTGCCATTACGGCCAGATCTTTTCTTTCAAGGGCAACTTCAATATTTTCCTTCTGGTTTTCATTGAGCCCCTTCAGGAGAATGTATTTCTCTCCGTACTCACTGCTCAGAAGACGTGACACAAGTTTGGCAACTATTTCGTCAGCGCAGGAATAGTCCATTATCCCTATTTCGGTAAAATCCAGGGCAATCACAGAACCCTCCTGTTCCTTCATAATATCATCTTCGATTTTTTCTCTTATCAGCCCTCCTGACTGTCTGGTCACAAGGTCGGTAGAGCCGTTCCCTATCTCATCTTTGAGGATTTTATAAAGATTGTATGTAACCATTAATTGAACATGCTGCCTGGAAAAAACAGGTAATAATATTTTTCATGATTACTCATGCCACGTGTTTTGTTTGAAAAGAGTGTTAGTGAAAATGATGAAAAAAATTGAGTCTATCATTTAACAGGGGAGTTCACTGATAATAATGTGATTGAATTTTCTTAATCTGCTTTTTTAGTTTCTGTCCATCCCTTTTCTGAGTCGTGAAGATCCACTGCTTAAGGACAAGGAAGTGCCGACCCGGTCAATCCCGATTGCAAAATTTCTCTTTACCGAATCTATACGCCTGTCTTCGAATACAGGCAGTTCTCTGTATGCACTGTTATCCTGGTCTTTTTTAGCTGTTTTGGTCTTTTGCAATGTACACCTCCTTATATATACATCGTTTAGATCGTGAGTTATCTTATGTAAATGAGTCAGACTATATGATGCAGAACCATCTTCTACATATATAAGAAGTCCCATTCACTTTTTATTTCTGAATATGTCTCACAACTCGATAATTTTCTGCATTCAGGGCAGAAAAAATCACAGCTCATATCGATATCAGTAAAATCAAAATCAGAAAAGACATCGAGAAACTTATCCGGCAGTTGCTGAGAATCATCACTAGTAACCTTATAATAAGCCACAGTTTATCCTCATGTTCACTTCAAGTTCACATAGTTCTATCAATTCAATTGAATCAATTGAAGCATATATGTACTATTTTGTCAAGTAAAAAATAAGGGCAGGGGGACTATTCAGTGGAACGTGGCGGTATATGTATCATATATTTCCAGCTCCACTTTAAACGGGAATGAAGGCATTCATATTGTTGCCCGTGTAAAACTGCCAGGAATAACAGTTGAAAAGAGAATAACGAATAGCGATTGCCGAATTACGATTTACGAAGTAACTAATAATCCAGGAGCTTCTGTCGGATGGAAATGAGATGCTGTAAATACTCAACAAATGCTCTGTAAAGCTTGGCATTATCATTTTCCAGACTGTGTAACAGGGGGTCGCAAAAGAAATGGGTACAGCGAAAAGGCCTCAAATATCTCTCTATGGAACATCCTTTTACATTTATATAACGGCATGGCCCTGACTCATCACGCTCAGATTGATCAGGAGGTATTGCTTCATTAATAGCGGTGAGGAATTTTATGTCGTCCTGATCATGTCTTCCATGTTTGTCTTTGCAGCAGAGGTTCTTGCATTCAGGACAGACAATGGCTGTATGTTTTTCGATAAATGGGGAGACCGTATAAAAGGCTTCCCTGATCTCAATTGCCAGGTCTTTAAGATTGTCAGGTGTGTTATTCATAATTAGAATAAAAAGGGTTCTAGGTTTCAAGGGTCCGAGGATTCAAGATCTTGCCTGCCCTGCCTGCCGGCAGGGATGTTATTGAAGTGTCTTTTAATTTGCCATGAGTTACTTTAGCTTCCCATTAAGATTTGCATGTGCAAGTAATTTCCTGTAGTTCACTGGACCCCTCGACTCCTTGACCCCTAGAACCCTTTTTTTATTATTATACTTCCGGCAGCATTATATGTATCTGCGATCCGGGGAAACTGGTCAGGTTCTGTTCCCTTGCTTTTCCCCATGACCATGCGGGAATGATCGATAATTTCGCTGTGCCTGATCTGATCGATATCTTACCGTTCCAGTTTTGCACAAAATTTCTGACCGCTGCAAGTCCGTGCCCCCTGCCTTCATCCATATGTCTGGATACCCCCTGAAGCAGGGCCATTTCAATGGCTTCGAGATCATCGGTAAAAGAAAGCCTTTCCGAAAGGGAACCTGAAAATCCTATCCCGAGGTCCATGACCGCTATTTTTACAACATTTTTATTATGCTTCTGGAAATGATATTTCTGAATACCGACAAATCCTGTGTGTTTACTGTGTTCTATAATGTTCTGGCACACTTCTGAAAGGGCAACAATAAACCCGTTAATGGCATCTTCATCATAATGCAGATGTTTTTTAAGAATAGTATGAGCACGCTTTTTTACTTTGCTCACGATATAATGGATGTCGTTAGATTTTTCTATGGGAGTAATCTCCAGAAGCACGTCAGAATATGATTTCCTGAAGTATTTGTCAATATTTTTTGTGTTTTCTGATTGCCCTGTAAAATAGAGACCACAGTATTTAAAAAAATCCATCCGCTCAAGGTATTTAAGGACATTCTCTGACTTTGGAAGCAACAGCTTCCTGTCAGTGTTGAGTGATTTGAAATATCTGCCAATTTCAAGAATCCCGACCATGCCAAAGGGGTCGATAAAGGTGATGTCCGTCAGATCAATGGTGTCGTACGCACCAACCTGTGCAAGGAGCTGCTCAAAGGTTTCGTCAGATAACCGGGTCAACATTATAAAAAAAATTACAAATTACGAATTACAAATAATTATCAAATTCAATATTACAATTGATAAAAGAAGTAAAACGTTTGTTACTCCTGCTTTTCAGTCTATGACTCATAGAAAAGTCTGAACAGGTTAGATTCCGAACCAAGTTGGTTCAATGTCTCCTGACTTGAACCATGATGACCTTAACATGACAACAGAGTTGTCTTAAGCTCAGGCGAGTTCACATCAGAGATGTGAACTAACAGAATGGGCAGATTCAAATCAAGGACACACTATACAATCGTTCCGTCTTTCATTTTTATTGTTCTGCTGCATTGTGACGCAAGGGTCTCGTTATGGGTAACAATGATAAATGATGTGCCTTTCTCATTGAGGCCCTTCAACAGGTTGAAAAGTTCTTCTCCTGTACCTGTATCCAGGTTCCCGGTGGGTTCATCAGCAAGCACCACTCTGGGCTCCAGCATCAGGGCCCTTGCTACAGCAACTCTCTGCTGTTCCCCTCCTGACAGTTCCCCGGGTTTATGGGTAATTCTCTCTGAAAGGCCTACATCGTCCAGCAATTTCCGGGCTTTTTTCTCGGCATCCTCATTGCGTATGCCGGCAATCAGAGCAGGCATAAGGGTGTTTTCCAGGGTGTTGAATTCAGGCAGGAGATGGTGAAACTGGAAAACAAATCCGATTGAACTGCGTCTGAAGCGGGCCAGTTCATCATTGCTGAATGTAAATACATTACTGTCTTCATATAGGACCTGTCCTGCCGTAGGCCGGTCAAGGGTTCCCAGGATATGCAGCAGAGTGCTCTTGCCAACTCCTGAAGGACCGGTAAGGGCTGTCATGTCGCCTTCTGCAATTTCAAATGATATATCATGCAGGACCTGCAGGTGTCTCCCTGATGATACAAATGTTTTATTAAGGTCTTTTACCGTAATTAATGGGGTCATTATATATTAATTTTTTTTTGTTGGACTGAGATCATTGTCAGAGAGGGTATCCTTGAGCTGATCATACGTCTTATGGACTTTATTGCCCCCTGCTTTTACGTCATCAACAAAGTCACCAAATCGTGTAATAACGTTCCCGGCATCAGTTATTCCCTGTCCCATTATTCGAAATGGATCCCCGCCTTTCCAGACAGCAAGGCCGATTATGACGAATGACAGAAAAATAATGAGAGTTATGGTCCGAAAGATAAATTTAAACATTTATGAACCCGTACCTTTTATATGTCTTTTCTCATTCATATCTTAATGGCTCCACAGGGTCAAGTTTAGCTGCCTGCCATGAGGGATAAATTGTGGCAACAAGGGTTATTACGATGGCTGCCAGAGGTACAACAGTAAAATCAAACAGGTTCATCCTGACCGGAAGATAACTCAGATAATACACATCTCCGGGCAGGTCGATGAATTTGTAGGTCTTTAATAACTGGCAGAGGAGATATCCTCCGCTCACTCCTATTAACGTACCGACAATACCGATTATCAGTCCGTGAATTATAAAGATGGACATTATGCCTCTGCTGGTAGCCCCCATTGTCCTTATAATTGCTATCTCCCGGGCCTTCTCGATTACGATCATAATCAGGTTACTTATGATGTTAAATGATGCAACAAGAATGATGAGGGTGAGAATGATAAACATGACGATCTTTTCAAGCTTAAGGGCGGAAAAGAGGTTTCTGTTCATCTGCATCCAGTCCCTTGCATAATAGGGCGGTCCGAGCATCAGCTCTATATCATCTGATAATTTACCTGCATTGTACACGTCATCTGTCTTTACTTCAATGCCGGTAACAGACTCTCCGTAATTAAAGAATTTCTGGGCCTGCCTGATATTAATAAATGCCAGACTTGAGTCGTATTCGTACATACCCGCTTCAAAAAAACCGGCAACCCTGAATTTTTTCATCTTGGGTATCATCCCCATGGGACCGATTTCGCTTACAGGAGATACCATATCGATCTCATCACCGATAAACAGGCCAAGGCTTCTTAATAGCTCTCTGCCTATTATTAATCCCGGGGTGCCATCTCCGTCTTTTAATCCCATTACACTTCCGGACTTGAGATTATGAAGTATCTCTGTTGTGCCTGTTCCGTCAACAGGATCAATTCCCCTGACGACAACACCGTGGGCCCGGTCACCAGAGCGGAGCATGACCTGTCCATAAATAAATGGAGCAGCGTCAATAACACCATCAACCTTTCTGATCTGCTGCTGTACACTCTCGTAATCTTCGATCCGCCCTTTATACGTCAGTGCCACAACATGGGCATTTACCCCCAGGATCTTTTCCTGCAGGTCTTTATGAAATCCGCTCATGACAGAGAGGACCGTTATTAGGGTCATTACCCCAAGGGCTACACCTGCAATAGAGATAAAAGTATTCAGAGAAATACCTTTATGCCTTTTTTTTGATCTGAAATACCTGAGGGCGATCAGGAGCTGATATGGAAAGTTCATATGATAAAGGGTTCAAGGGGTCTAGGGTTCAAGGGGTCAAGGGTTCGGGCCTGCCTGCCGGCAGACAGGGATTTAAATGGATTTATTTGTTTGCTCATCATCATATATTGTCTAAGAACCCATTAATTTAAAGTAAATCATTATATATGTATCTTTTCCCCTGGGCCCCTCGACCCCTTAAAACCTGGACCCCTTACTGATGTTCCGGCCTTAACTGGGGAAAGAGTATTACATCCCGTATTGAAGCTGTATTGGTCAGGATCATAAGCAGCCTGTCAATTCCGATTCCTTCTCCGGCAGCAGGCGGCATGCCATACTCAAGGGCCCTGACAAAATCTTCATCCATATAGCCGGCCTCTTCATCACCCTGTTTTCTTGCTTCCACCTGTTCAAGAAACCTCGCCATCTGGTCAGCAGGATCATTTAATTCTGAAAAGGCGTTGGCTATTTCCCTTCCGCCAATAAACAGTTCGAACCGCTCCACCAGTTCAGGGGCGTCTTTCTTCCTTTTGGCAAGAGGCGAGAGCTCAACAGGATAGTCTGTGATAAATACGGGTTGAATAAGCAGGGGTTCAACTTTTTTAGAAAAAATTTCATCAAGTATTTTACCGTGTCCGGCTTTTTCCCCTGTATCTATGTTGCTGCTGCCGGCAAACGCTCTTGCCTTTTCAATATCCCTGAATACATCCGAAGGTACTCCCTGCTGCTGCATGGCTTCCATCATAGTCATCCTCGGCCATGGCGGCGTAAAATCAATCACTTCTCCATTATTTTCCTCTGATTCCTCACCAAAGGGAACAAGAAGGCTTCCGTTTATCTCTTTGCAGAGCTCCGGGACCAGCTCTTCCGTAAAATCCATGAGAAAATTATAGTCTTTGTATGAGATATAGAACTCAAGCATGGTGAATTCCGGATTATGCTTTGCTGATATACCCTCGTTTCTGAAGTTCTTGTTTATCTCATATACCTGCTCATACCCGCCTACAAGGAGTTTCTTTAAATAAAGCTCAGGAGCGATCCTGAGAAACAGATCAAGCCCCAGTGCATTATGGTGAGTCTTGAAAGGACGGGCCGCGGCCCCTCCAGGGATCTGGTGCATCATCGGGGTTTCAACTTCGATAAATCCCCTGTTATCGAAAAAATTCCTGATGGATTTAATAAGCTTACTCCGCTTTGAAAACAGGTCCTTAACATGCGGATTGACTATCAGGTCGACATATCTCTGTCTGCACCCAGCTTTCCACTTACTCCAATTATGTCACCAATATCAAGGTTTTTAAAAATACTCCGGGTGCCGGTTATCACATCTTTACTGAAATAAAGCTGGACCCTTCCTGTACCGTCCTGAATATGGGCAAAGGCTGTTTTACCAAAATTCCTGAAAGAGATAATTCGTCCTGCTACCGTGCATTCAACATTTTCTGCATCAAGTTGTTCCTTGGTCAGGGAATCATACTCCCTGACAATATCAGCGGCTTTGCCTGTAACAGGGAAGGCTCCGCCATAAGGGTCAATATGTTCTTCACGCATCCTGTCCAGCTTTTTAATTCTTTCCTGTACCTGTTCGTTAATTTCTTCCAATGTGAGCCTTTCTAATGATTGATAATGGGAAATAAAACAGGAAATTGAAAAAGGATTGACATGATCAGCAGTAGATGTATTACGCAGCTTTTCCTATTCATCCAGAAGTCCGGAAAGAATTCTGGTTTTC